>JAJFLL010000253.1 GCA_021772695.1 Deltaproteobacteria bacterium | reverse complement strand
TTTAAGAAACCTGATCTTTTACGGTATTTTTATCGCTCTATTGGCCATTCCACCGGCAAAGTCTGTCACTCAATAATTTTTTCCCATCAATGATGTATTTCGGCCTCATGAGAGGTGTCGGATTCTACTGCGTTAGATTTTTCAGATTTGAGATCTTTTGAAACCGGTTTTGCCGTAGTGATTTGTCCGGTTTGAAGGAACTGGATAGCCGCAGCTCGTTGCAGATCTGTCTTGGGATCGGGCTTGACCCCCGGTTTAGGATCTTCAGGGTTCTCAACCACATAGTCGGGCTTAACGCCGGTACCATTTATGGATTCACCCGAAGGTGTATAATATTTAGCAATAGTAAGCTTTAATCCGGTTTCATCCCCTAAATCGATAACCGTTTGCACACTGCCTTTGCCAAAACTTTGGGTTCCGATAATTTTTGCCCTTTTATTATCACGCAGTGCACCCGCAACGATTTCCGATGCCGAAGCGGAGCCTTTATTGATCAATACAACCATGGGCTCTTTTAAATAATCACTCCCGGGCCCTGCTTTTCGAATATCAACGGTGCCCGTTCGCCCCTTGGTGGAAACGATGGTCCCCTTATCGAGAAACAAATCGCTGACAGTCACTGCTTCTTCTAAAAGTCCACCGGGATTGTACCGAAGATCTAGGATAATACCTTTAAAGCTTCCCCCCTGAGACTGTTTTTGCAAATCCACGATGACTTCCTTTAATTCTTGGGTGGTGTTTTCTTGAAAACTAGTCAGCCTGAGCAAGGCAATGTCGCCAGGTAACAATTCTGACTTTACGCTTTTTACCTTAATGACATCCCGCTCCAAACTTACGTCGAAAGGTTTTTTGACTCCTTTGCGAAATAATGTAAGCTCAACCTTACTTTTTTTAATTCCTCTCATACGACGTACCGCATCCGCGAGGTTCATCCCTTTTGTCGTTTCTCCATTGATCTTAAGAATCTTATCACCCGGCAGTATACCGGCACGTGCCGCCGGAGTATCTTCGATGGGACTTACCACGGTGAGAATGCCGTCTTGTAAAGTGATCTCTAAACCCACCCCACCAAAACGACCAACCGTATCGACCTTTAATTCTTTGTAAACATCGGGAGTCATGAAAATACTGTAAGGATCGAGTGTGCCCATCATCCCTTTGATTGCCCCATAAACCAAGTCTTCTCCGTCGACTTGTTCTACGTAATCTTTTTCAACGATAAAAAGTGCCTTGGTGAAAAGATCGAGGGATTTATAAATTTGATCTGGAAGGGAAAAGCCGGGACGGCTCAAAAGAATTACAAAGGAAAAAATCGCAAAAACGATGGTGCCGCGTTTCATAGGCCTAAAGACAAGGTCCCCAGACTCTGGACCCACGAGAGATCGGTGTCAGGGAGTTGCCCAATTCAGGTTGAAATAATTGTCGGGTCAATCCCCCGAACAAAAACGTTTGGCTTCGGCGGCGATATCTTCGGGCATGAGTTTATAGTGTTTGAGCAAATCGGACGCCTTTCCCGATTGACCAAATTGGTCTTTGACCCCGTAACGGTGAACCGGGCACAGAGCGGATTCCGCTAGGACTTCTGCACATGCAGACCCCAAACCGCCGATAATGGAATGTTCTTCAACGGTCATGACCATACCGGTCGTCTTGGCCCATTGCTTTAAAGTCTCTTCATCAAGAGGCTTCACCGTTGCCATATTGATAACGGCGCAATCTAGACCTTGGGTTTTGAGAATTTCAGCAGCCTGCAGGCAATGCCCCACCATCAACCCACAAGATAGCAAAGTCAGATCCTTGCCTTTTCGCAGCACCTGGGCTTTTCCGATTTCAAAATGGTAGTCCTCACCGAATAATACCGGCGTAGAAGCCCTAGATAAGCGAACGTAAACCGGGCCCACATATTCGGCCACGGCTGAAATCACTTGGCGGGTTTCGGTGGCATCGGCGGGAACGATAACGGTCATTCCGGGTAGTGCCCGCATGATCGCTATATCTACTAAGGCTTGGTGGCTGGCGCCGTCTTCACCTACCGTCAATCCGGCGTGGGTGGCACAAATTTTTACGTTTAAGTGAGGGTATGCGATGGAATTTCTGACGATCTCAAATGCTCGACCAGTTGCGAACATGGCGAAAGATGAGGCAAAGGGAATCTTGCCGCAGAGGGAGAGGCCAGCGGCGGTGCCCATCATGTCTTGCTCAGACACACCCATATTAAAAAAACGTTCGGGAAATTTTTTGGCAAAATAGGCGGTTTTGGTAGAACAAGATAAGTCGGCATCTAAGACCACCACATTGGGATGAGTCTCGCCTAATGATTCTAAAGCACGTCCGTAAGCTTCTCTTGTTGCAATGTTCTCGGCCATGAAAAACCTATGCTCCTTCACCCAGCTCTTTGAGGGCAATCGCCAACTCTTCATCGCTCGGGGCGACGCCGTGGTATTTGGGCTTGTTCTCAAATATGGAAACACCCTTGCCCAATATAGTGGTGGCGATAATCATTTTTGGTTTGCCTTTGGTCTTTTTGGCCCAGTCGATGGCATCGAGTACTTCGGCCATATTGTTGCCATCGATATTACGAACCGCCCAACGAAAGGCCTCGAATTTATCGGCCAAAGGACTGACGTCTTTGATGTCTTTGTTGAATCCATCGATTTGAATACCGTTAAAATCTAAAAAGCCAATGCGGTTGTCTAATCGATGGTGGCCCGCTGTCAATGCAGCCTCCCACAACATGCCCTCTTGGGCCTCGCCGTCACTATGGAAAGAATAAACCGTATAATCTTTTTTATCGAGCCGCGCCGCAAAGGCAATGCCGTTGGCAACGGACATGCCTTGCCCTAGGGACCCCGTAGACATTTCTATGCCCCATTTCACATTCAGCTTGGGATGTCCCTGCAGAGGGGATCCCAATTGACGTAAATGTTGAAGTTCTTCTTTGGGGAAATAACCAGCGCGGCACAGGGCCACATAAAGTGCGGGACAGGTGTGTCCATTGGCCAAGATAAATCTGTCACGATCGGGATCGGTGGGGTTTTTAGGATCGTGGGACATGGCGCTAAAATACAACGCCGTGATGATCTCCATCATACCCAGCGGACCGCCGGTATGACCAGCGCCGGCCTTATGCAGCATTTAAAGGCAATCTATCATTAGCTGGCGGGACATGTGG
>JAJFLL010000252.1 GCA_021772695.1 Deltaproteobacteria bacterium | reverse complement strand
CACCATTATTAAAAGTCAAACGACCCGTGATTTAAGGTTTGCCTCCCCCCGAGCCATGACCACCTTTGACCTGTTTCGAAATCTTTTCGACCGCGGTCTCAACGCCTTGTTCTTTTTTAATGAGGAGCTGTCAAAATGTGTTGCCGCCAATCTTAGAGCAGAACAAATGACCGGCCATGATTTCCGTTCCTTACAAAAACTCGGTTTGAAAGACCTCATCCATAAAGATTTTTATGAAAAAACCCTCAAGGTTATTCGAAAAGCAACCCGTCAGTATTACGACTCTAAGGGAACATCCATTTTGGCCAACGGATCAAAACCTGATCGAATGGTCGAATTCAGTTGTGGGGTTTTTAAATTTGGCAGGAAACAGTTTGTTAAGTTGGAAGTACAAGAAAGAACTTACATTGAGATGTCGGTAAATTCTAAAAATAGTTCCAGTCATGCACCCATAAAGAATTTGTATTTGCAGGAAGAGTTAGTGCAAATGTTAAATCATAGCGGCAATCTTCCGGAAGAAAAAAAGGGTTCATTAATCATATTAAAATTAAGCGTTTCTCCCGGAGAGCTATTCCATAAAATTCAAAATTTAGAAGCAGAGGAAAATCAATTTTTTGAGCTTGTAGCAATATATATTCAAAATAAAATCCGTAAAGAGGATTTGCTTTTGAAAATGGGCCCTGATCAATTGGCAGTTTTATTTTCGGGGAATACGGTAAAGGAAATTAATTTCATTAAAGATAGATTAAAAAAGGTTATCGGAAACATTCCCTGCATTAAAAAAGAACTATTTCAGTGTGATATACAAATAGAAAATTTTCCTTCAAAATCCTTTGCATTTATGAAATTTCTCCAATCCTCAGGTCATTTATCAATTCCAAATTCGACCAATATGTCTTCAAAGGGCAATTTTCATTAATTTCATCCATTGGGTATTTGCAGAAAATTGATAAATAAGACGAATTTTGGTCGCAGCCCAAGATAAGGAATATTCAACACGGTGTGCCTTTACTAAAAAAAATTTTGGTGAGAGAATTTATTTTTTTCAGGGTAGGATCATGCTCAATCTGGAAAATCTCAAGTCGATCTTATCATTTAAATTTGATGCAAAACCCATGAGCGACGAGGTTTACGCCTCTTTAGGCAAATTTGTAAATTGGCTTCATAATGCCTATTTTCGTACCACCCATATGGGTGAAATCGCCGCTGCCATGGAATCGGCCAAAAAAGAACATTTAATCATCATTAGCAATCACGCCTTGACCATCGAGGCTATGCTTATCGCTTGGACACTATACCGAGAACAGGCAGGAAAAATCGGGACTCTGGTTTACCCAGATGCCTTTAAAATCCCGATTATTCGGGAGTTTCTTAAAGCATGCCAATGTAGCCCCGTATCGGTAAATTGTGGCGTTAATTGTCTTAAGGATCGTCATGTTCTGCTGTTTCCTGAAGGTATGGATTTTTTACCAGGACTCGACGGACCTGAATCCATGCACCCATTCCATAGCGGGTTCCTAAGGATCGCCCAAAATTATCTCAAGGAATCCGGTCGAAAAACCGTTCGAGTTCTTCCTGTGGCTCACGTAGGAATCGAAAAATCACTCAAATTTTGGGTCATTCGAAATAAATTGTTTATGGATTTATTTATCCGGCCTTGGAGCAATTATCCCTTTTGGATTATTCCTAAACTACCAGTTTTCTTACCTACCCGCGTAGTTATGAATTGGGGAAAACCGATTCGAGTTCATCGCAATCAGATCGATTCTCCCGAAAAATTACTAAAGCAATGTGATCGCTTTCACGATTTGGTCCGGGACATGAGGAAAGAGGCCGATCAAGTCCTACATCATTACAACGGTGAACAGGTCCTTCCCTTTTATCCTACCTTGGTAAAAACCAATCATAAATCTTCGGAATAATTGAAATTTTTCTTTAGATCCCCAAATTAAATTGTGGTGCCAGTCGAAAACCATAGTAAACTTGAGGCTTTCGCCCTATTCTTTACTTTCGGTCGCTAGATGGCAGGGATGGGTTTATCGAATAGTGTTTGGGATTTCTATGGGGACAATTCAACCTTCTGAGTTGGAAAAATATAAATTTATTCGAAAATTGGGCCAGGGCGGCTTTGGTGAGGTTTGGTTGGCCAATGACCTGAATCGAGGGGAAAAAGTCGCCGTCAAATTTCTTCATTTAGACCATAGTACTCCCGGGGATATTGCCGTCTTTAAACGTGAGTTTGAAATACTTTCTGAATTAAAACAAATACACTTGGCCCGGGTTTTTGATTTTGGTTATTCGTATGAAAAGGAACAGTATTTTCTTAGTACCGAATATTGCCCGGGAAAAAAACTATTCGAGGCGATTGCGGGAAAGCCAGTTTCCTACTTTGAGGAAATTTTTGTTCAGCTCCTTACCGCGCTGGAGTGCATCCATTCTCAAGGAATCATTCATTTCGATATCAAACCGGAAAATATTCTGGTGCAGGAAGTTGATGATCATCCAAAGGTAAAATTAGTCGATTTCGGCGTAGCGGTGAGAATACAGATGCCCCCCGAGCAGCTTGGGGGTACTTTGGTATATGTGGCGCCTGAGGTCATCGAACGAAGCACAAAATTAGACCATCGGGTGGATCTATATTCGCTCGGAATGCTCTCGGTTTATTGTTTAACAAAAAAATGGCCTTTTAATCCTGAAATTCCTCAAAACGTAACCGATTGGCATCGCAGGGGAGGTTTAAGCGCACCAGACTGGGAAGATTGCGAAGCGCCCGCCTACCTTAGAGAAATTATCGAAAAGCTGTTGGAAAAAAATCCATCGAATCGATTTTCCAATGCCCGGGTCATTCTGAATTTTTTAAATTTAGCAACAGGTGGAAGGTATCGCCAAGCAGAAGAGGAACTTCCCGCACAAATTCCCCTTGAGGGACCCTTGGTAGAGAGGCGCGACGAGGTTCTGCGCCCCATGCAGGAAAATATACTTGAGGTATTCTCATCCAAGACCTCCTCGAGGGGTGGGGCGCTGCAGTATATTTCAGGTGAAAGAGGCATTGGGAAAAGTCGCATCCTCGAGGAAATCCGCCATTTTGTTCAAGTAAGCGAAATTCCATTTTTAAGATTGGATTGTGATTGGAATATTCCTACTTGGCCCAAACTTGAAAAATGGTTGGGAATCCCGCCGTTGGAATCAGACGAATTAAACCAGAAATGGCAAACCCGGAGGCGGATGGATGCCATTTTGGAATCCGCCAAAGGGCGGCCATTTTGTCTATTGATTGACGATTTTCACAAAGCTGACCAGGAATTGAAAGACTTGGTAAATGGCTTTGTCGAGTTTGGACAGGGGGCACCCCTTTTTATTCTTCTAACCAGCGAAGAGGAGGTCGATGGAAGCATTGCGCTTAAACGCCTTACGCAGCCAGGTGTTTTTAAATATCTACAGTTGGTTTTGGGTGAAGGTGATACTTTAGAAAATTTAGCAGACGTACTGTTTCAATATTCTGGCGGGCTTCCTGTGTTGATGGTCGAGGGCCTGCGATTTATAGCCCCACATTTCTTTCGCGGAGAAAAATTAGAAAATTTATTGCAACCTGCGAAGGTTCATCTGCTCTTTGAAGACAAAATTAATAAATTAAAAAAAGAGGAAGTGGAACTACTTTATACGGCCGCATTGATTTTTCGACCGGTTTCCCAAACGGAACTGAACACCATTCTGCAGGTGGAATCCGACGAACTCATTAAACGGGCTAACCCAAGTTTTAAATTGGGTTTACTCAGTGGCAATCTCTTCGGAGAGGCCATCTTTCGAGTCTCTAGCCAAGCCCTTGCCTTGGATTTAGTGGCTTCTTTAAATGCCGAAACTCGCACGCGGCTTCATGGAAATATTGCTCAGGGTTTGTCACAACTACCCTATATCCCGTTTCAGGAATTGGCCTATCATTTGGCCAAGGCGGGAGAAAAAACAGAGGCCATCAAATATTATTCGAAAGCTGCTGAAGGTTGGGAGAAGGAAGGGAAAATTTTGTCAGCCTGTGATTGTTTAAAACGGGCAGCGGCTATCATGGAAGCGGGTTCAGGGGTGTGGGCTCGGGTGACCTTGAAAATTTTCCGTCTATTGGTGGTTTCAGGAAAATTTCAAGAAGCTGCGAGTTATTACGAAATTTTAAAACATCACCCCTCTTGGGAACGTGAAGAAACCGAGGGATGGTTGCACTTCAAATTAAGGCAATTTCCCGAGTCCAAGGCGAGGTATCGACAAGCTTTGGCCATGCTTCCCGAGGATCAAAGCGTTAACCGAATTCTAATAAAAAATGCCTTGGGTAATATTGAGTTGCAAGAAGGAAAATACGAAAATGCCGTTCGTATATTCCAGGAAACCTTCCGTTGGGAAAAGGAAATTTTTTCAGAAGATCGGCTAAAAATTAATAACAATAATTTGGGTTTGGCATTGTCGGTGCTTGGGCAACACGACGCCGCCATTCAGTTTTTTACTGATAAGCTTCAGGGATCCGAACCCATTTTGGCCACAGAAAAACTGGCCCTGCTCAATGGTATGGGGTTCGCTTGCTTAAAGGCCTCTCGCTACGAGGAGACCATTTCCACCCTCAAGAAGGCCATGTCCCTTGCTGAGGAGTCTGGAGCTCTGCATGCCCTGTTCTCGGTAATGGGAAATCTAATAACGGCACTCTTGAAAGAAACTCGTTATGTTGAGGCCCTTACCATATTGAAAAAAATCGACCTATACCAACGGAGATTCGGTACCCGCAAAGACATCGCCCACAATCTTCTTCGCCAAACCAGTGTATACCTTATGCTGGGAATGGGAGAGTTTGCACTGGAATGCATTCAAGAAGGTTGGAAAATTTCCCATGAGATTTCGGAAACCCTCCTTGCCGGTTGGTTTTCTCTGATGAAGGCCTATTGGGAACGAGATTATGGTGTTCCTGAAAATGCCGAAGAATTTTTCCGGCAATCCGAGGAAGATGCCCTTTCGGTTAAGAATGAAGAATTACAGGCTTGGGCCCAATATGGGCTTGCGGATCACTTTTTTGAACAAGGAAATTTGGATAAATGCCGAGCCTGTCTTGAGGGAACGACATTTTCCTCTCAGGACAATGAATTTGAGATCCGAATGCGGTTACTCAGTGCGAAATCCCTATGTGGGGAAAACTCTGACCAAATTTTTTCCGAACTAGAAGGCATTTGTCGACAAAACCATTATAAAGAGCTCCTTTGGGAAATTTACTATGCCTGGGGCATGTGCTGTTTTGCTCGAAAAGCCAGAGTGGAAAGCCTAGCTTTGATGGAAAAAGGGATCAAAGTTATGGAAGAGATTTGCACAGCCCTGCCCGAGGAATACCGGTTCCGTTATCTGAATCAACGTTGGCGAAAAAAAGTCTTTGCCGATCGAGAAAAGATCCAAACTTCGCTTACAGGGGGAGTTTTAAACCGGATCAAAAGGTTTTTCCCCCTGGGCCCAAAGATCCAAAGTCATCGGTAATCCCATTTTAATTTCCAAATCCAACGATGGCACCCGGTGCAGCTAAGGGGTATTATCCTGGGAAGGCCTTGCCCAATCGGCGGAGAAATATTATTAAAATGATTTTTAAAATCAATAGGTTATTAAAAATGGGGTTGATGGATGGATAAGTTGGCCTCCAATGCTACTTTGTGGATGGCTTCTCCATCGCGGGCAAAAGGTAAATTCAAGGCCACCACGGTCAATCAAGAAATCTTACGGTATCTCGCCATAACCTTTGGGGGACTTTGTCTGTTTTTTTTCATATTGGCCCTCTTTTCGGCATGGCAAGTACTAACCACGTGGAAGTCGGCAGGCATCGTATTTATATTTTTGCTGGTTGCTTTGGGTCTTTATTTTTGGCCCCTTTTCTCCTCGAATTCCTTTCGAATTTTAGTCATTCAGACGGCAGTGGCCATGTTTCTTTGTCCCTTCACCTATTTGGCGGTGGAAGGAAATATCGCCCCATGGTGGCCCGGCTATGTAATTCTGGGTTTAAGCCAGGCGGTGGCATGGAGCCTCTATCTCTCTAGAACATTATGGGCCAAACTTATCCTTGCTGCTTTTTTGGTTAATTTAATTCTGACCACACTTTTGGGTTTGTCTGATCCCAATCATTACCATTTGGGATTTTGGGTAGGCTTCATCGGCCTGGTCGGATTGTTGTTAATACAGATGACCGAGGTCCTTTCTCAAAGCCTGAGCAAAGTTTATGAACGCTCCCTGCAACACCGTAGAGCCAAGGAAGACCTTCAAGAACTGACCCGGTTAAAAATGGATTTTTTCTCTAATATCTCTCACGAATTTCGCACTCCAATTACCTTAACTTTGGGTCCCTTAGAGGCCATGCTCAAAGAACGTTTTGGGACCATTACCCCTGAACTGCGTTCTCAATTAAATACAATGGCTCGAAATCAGCAAAGATTATTGGGTTTGATCAACCAGGTCTTAGATATCTCAAAAGTGGAAGCGGGGGCGGCTCCTTTAAAAGCGACTAAAATTTTGGATTTTAATCGTTTTGTCAGGGAGCGACTTGAGAATTTTCGCCCTGCCGTGGAGGCTCGTCAAATTCAGATAAGACATAGTTTTGATCCATTGGTGAAGGGAACGGAGCTGTATATTGACAAGGAGAAATTCGATAAGGTCATCTCCAATCTGCTTTCCAACGCCCTGAAGTTCACGACCAAGGGATATATTGAAGTCTCCACAGAAGTTCAGGCCAATTCGCTTTTGTTAAAGGTAAGTGACACCGGAATCGGGATTAAAGAAAAGGAAATCTCTTATATCTTTGATCGTTTCCGTCAAGCTGAGGGAAGTGCGAGTCGGGAATTTGCCGGCAGCGGCTTAGGCCTGGCTTTGGTTAAAGAATTTGTCATTCTGCACGGCGGGGACATTGAAGTAGAGAGCCATTATGGACTGGGAACATCTTTTTTAATCAAGCTGCCCCTGGGCCAAGGGAATTTTTCAGACTTCTCAGAGGTAGAAGTAGAAGATGAAGGCTCCGATTCGATTTTCGTTGCGTCAAATCCTACCGAGGATGCTTACGAAACCCATTCCAGCTGTAATGAACTCAATTTAGAAATGAAAAATTTGCATGATTCAGAAAAATCCACCGTAGTTTGCGCCGAAGACAATCCAGAATTGAGATATTTTCTTAGAGACATGTTGATGGATTCTTATAATGTCTATGTGGCTGCCAATGGGCAAGATGCTTTAGATTTGGTGAAACTCCGACGTCCACATTTAATTTTATCCGATAAAAAAATGTCCGGTATGAATGGTTTGGAGTTCTGCCGAAAGATCCGGGAGGACCGGTCCCTTAAGGCCATTCCCTTTGTGCTTCTTACGGGTAGCGCCGTTCCGGCCTCAAAGTTGGAAAGTTTGGAAGAAGGGGCCGACGATTTTTTAACCAAGCCCTTTTCCGAGCCAGAATTAATGACACGGGTCAAAAATCTTGTTTCGCTTCGTCGTGAACAATTGAGAGTAGAACGGGAATTGGAAGAGGCTCGCGCTATCCAACGAGCCTTGCTCCCAAAAGCCCCACAACGGTTCAAAGGGGTAACCCTAGATTACAACTTTTATCCTTCTGAAGGACTTTCCGGAGATTTTTGCGATATCCTTCCCAAAGGAGATTGGATCTACTTTTATGTCGCCGATGTAACCAGTCACGGTACCGCTTCGGCCCAAGTGACCTACTTGTTAAAGGAAATTTTTTACCACCTCGTAAATGATGGACCGGAGGGCCCTCCCCTTGAAGAAATAGTGAGGGACGCCCAGAAACATTACTCTGCCCTTCATTTGCAATATTTTGTAGCCTTACAATTCGCTCGTTTTCATACGAAGCAAAACACCTTGGAAGTTTTACGGGCCAATACCCCCACTCCCCTAAAAATCGGTAGGGGAGACAGCTCGAAAAACTTACACGTGCGGCCGAGTCCACCTTTGTCCTGGGAAGGAATCAAACCCCTAGAAGACTTTCATGCGGAAAAAATCCAGTTAGAATCTGGCGATGTGGTCTATTTTTTTACCGACGGATGTTATGAGTTCAACACTTCTGAAGGAATTTTTGGTTTGAAAAGGTTTCATGATTTATTGAAAGATGCTCCCGATGGGGACCAATGGAAAGAGTTTATCTTAGAGTCACTGGTTTACTCTCATGGGAAAAGGCATTTTCCTGACGATATTACTTTTTTAAAAATTAAGATGGGGTAGCAGAGAACCATCAACTCCATGAAAAGATTTCATGGTGTTTAGCGGTGGAGTTCCGTACCCTAAGTAATCATGAATTGGTATTCCACATTATTCACCGAGGAACCACTGCCCACCGCATTAGGACTGGCTCTAGAGCAGATTAGCAAACAAAACACCGGACAGGCCCCAGATCTATTGTTGGTTTTTGTATCAGGCTATGGCCTGAAAGATGTGGAATCCATTCCGGCACATTTGCGAAACAGATTTTCCCAAACCCTACTATTAGGTTGCACGGCGGGCGGGGTGCTGGGGGACGGCCGAGAAATCGAACATCGTCAGGCCCTAACTCTTACCGCCGCTTGGTTACCCGAGGTTAAATTGATTCCCTTTCATCTAGATAGTGAATCCGCTTTAGGGTTGGTAGCCGATTCTCAACCATGGCAAAATAGTTTAGGGCTCAGCCGGGAATCCCAGCCGGAATTTATTTTGTTATCCGACCCTTTCAGTTTTGATCCCGCTTCCTTTCTCAAGGTATTGGATGAAAGTTTTCCAGTCAGCGGCAAGATCGGCGGTTTGGCCAGTGGTGGCCACTCATCGGGAAGCAATCGATTGATCTTGCAAGACAAATGTTACGATGCCGGTTTAGTGGGTTTGGCCATGACCGGCAATGTGGCCATGGATACGCTAGTGGCTCAGGGTTGCCGGCCCATCGGCAATCCCATGTTCATCACTCGCGGCAATGGACATGCCCTCTACGAGTTAGACGGGAAGCCTACCCTAGAGGTTTTGAGCGATCTTTATCAGAGCTTGCCCCCCGCCGATCAGCGGCTCGTCAATAAATCACTCTTCTTGGGCATTGCTATGCGGGGCCAGCAGCA
>JAJFLL010000251.1 GCA_021772695.1 Deltaproteobacteria bacterium | reverse complement strand
TGCACCGCCACACTGAACCGCGGCCTTTTTCAAGGCGCGGTTTTTTTCTGAGGCGCATATTTGCCCTAGACAATAGGTAAATTGCGGAATATAGGAGGTTTTTTAACCATTCCTCCTAGCTTGAGTTTGTAAATTTATCTTCTAAGATAATAACGGTTAAGCTCAGAGTTTTTGCCGATCCCCTCGATCCATTCTCCGAGAATTACCCAGGACATACAAGGTGGAAAACCTAAATAACTCAGTCTTTTCAGGCTTAGTCTGGGTAAGGAGCCATTAAATGAACCAGCCCGCCAAGAAAATAACATTTAAAGATTTAAAACTACTTCCTCAGCTTTTAAAGGCCCTCGACGATGTAGGGTACGAAGTCCCAACCCCGATTCAGCAGGAAACTATCCCTTATCTGATGGAGGGCAGAGATCTTTTAGGACAAGCCCAAACCGGTACGGGCAAAACCGCTGCCTTCGCACTTCCGCTATTATCCCGTTTAGACCTTAAATTGGTCACCCCCCAAGTCTTGGTTTTAGTGCCGACCCGTGAGTTGGCCATCCAGGTTGCAGAAGCCTTTCAGCGCTATGCCGTGAATTTACGTAATTTTCATGTGTTACCCATTTATGGCGGAGCACCCATGCACGTGCAGCTTCGCAGCTTAAGACGTGGGGTCCACGTAGTGGTGGCAACTCCTGGCCGGGTCATGGACCATATGCGCCGAGGTACCTTAAATTTAAAAACCATTAAGGCCTTAGTGTTGGATGAAGCCGATGAAATGCTGCGGATGGGATTTTTAAACGACGTGAAATGGATCTTAGAAAAAAGTCCCCCCAAGCGTCAGATCGCCTTATTTTCAGCGACCCTCCCTCAAGTAATTCGGAAGGTAGCCCAAAAATATTTACACAAGCCTAAGGAAATTACGATTCATGTCAAAGCCCAATCGACGAATACCATTCGACAGCATTTTTGCTTTGCCGAAGATTTCCAAAAGTTAGATGTTTTGACGAGAATCCTAGAGACCGAGGCCGTCGGTGGCATCTTGGTTTTTGTCCGTACCAAAAGAAATACCCTCAAGTTATCGAGAAAACTTGAGGCCCGTGGCTATGCCTCTGCCGCCTTGAACGGCGATATCCCGCAACGAAAGCGGGAACAAACCGTGGATCGCTTCAAGAGAGAAAGATTAGACATCATCGTGGCCACAGACGTAGCGGCCCGAGGATTGGATGTCCCTCGTATTACTCATGTGATCAATTACGATATACCCTATGATACCGAAGCCTATGTACACCGTATTGGGCGAACCGGTAGGGCGGGGCGTCAAGGTGACGCCATCTTATTCGTTTCTTCTCGTGAAAGAAATATGCTGCGCAGTATTGAAAGGGCCACGAAGCAAAAGATCATGCAGTTAAAATTTTCTTCTAAAGAAATGCCAAAACCTAAAAAACGTCCTGCCTGAAAATAGGTTTAACGAAAACTTTTCTCTTTCCAGCGTGAATTCCGATGGCCTGAAACTATCCCCATGGTGGGTGAGGGCCCGCAAGGATTTCTTCAGGGTTTAAACTATCTGAAAGGGTGGTCAAGATTCATGCTTGGCCTATCTGAGGTCTATTTGCTAATGGCCCTGCGATAAAGGTTGGGAAGACCGATAAAAAAATGGAATTGCCGTTACCAAAAATTGCCATTGTAGGACGCCCCAATGTGGGGAAATCTTCGTTATTTAACCGCCTGGTGGGGTTTAGGCGAGCCATCGTCGATGATATTCCCGGTGTGACTCGGGATCGTCAGTACGGTGAGGTGAAAATACACGGAAAATCCTGCCAATTGATCGACACAGGAGGCTTTGTTCCCGGGGTGGAAGAGGGTGAGTTGCCCCGTGCGGTACGCACCCAGGTCTACCTTGCGGTAGCCGAGGCCGACTTGGTTTGGTTGGTAGTTGACGGGAGATTTGGCATTACTCCCGCAGAGGAAGAGATTTCCCGCTGGTTACACAAGCAAGACGCCGCCGTTCTTTTGGTCATCAATAAAATCGATACGGCTAGGCAAGAACCTTTAGTGGCAGATTTTCTGGGTCTCGGGTTCCCCGAAGTCTTTCCCGTATCAGCAGAGGCCAATCGCGGCATCGTGGAACTGGGCCAGGCCAGTTTGCCCCATCTAAAAGAATCGGCCGAACGCTTGGCCGCCGCCAAGTCCGATTTAAAGCTTGCCATCGTGGGACAACCCAACGTGGGAAAATCAACCTTATTGAATGCCCTTACCGGTGAAGACCGTGCCGTGGTTCATCATGAGGCGGGGACCACCCTGGATCCATTGAATATCCGCTTGGAGAGGGGAGCCAAGGTGTGGGAGTTCGTCGATACGGCCGGAATCAAGCGGCGGCGCTCCACGGTGGGAAAAGTAGAGAAGGTAGGGGTGCTAAAGGCCTTAGATTCGATCCGAACCTCGCATCTGGTCTTGCTCATGGTCGATGCCACCCAAGGTCTGGGCAATCAAGATATGAAGATCTTGGCCGAAGCCGACAAAGTGGGCCGGGCCATGGTCATCGTGCTCAATAAGTGGGATCAAATGCCTCCCGGTTCTAAGATAAAAGAATTTTCTGAAAAAATCCAAGACCGGTACCGACGCCAGGAAGATATTCCCATTATTGCCATTTCGGCGAAGACCAAGCGAGGGTTGGGCCGTCTATTCAAGCTAGTGGATGAGGTGCAGGAAAATTTTTGGCGGCGCATCGGTACCGGTGAACTCAATCGGGTTTTTCAAAAGGCCGTCAAGGATCACCCCCCTCCCACCATCGCTGGCAAATTTATTAATTTGACCTATATTACTCAAGGGCGAGAAGGACCGCCCCGGTTGGTTATTTTCGTTAATCAACCGAAGCTTGTCCCCGAATCCTATTTACGATATCTTGAACGGGTCCTTCGGAAAAAATTTTCCTTCACCGGAGTCCCGATTCAGTGGCAATTGAAGAAAAAGAGTTAATAGTCGCCCGCTGGTTCAAATCGCTCTATCGTATCGTTCGATATGCGGTATTGGAATTTTATAAAGACGATGGCTTTAATCTAGCCGCCGGACTTTCCTTTTTTGCCATACTTTCTACCATACCCATGGTGCTCATCGTTATATCTGTTCTTGGCCATCTACTAGGTCAAGAGGAAGCTCTATTTCAGCAAATCACCGGTTGGCTCCATTCGACCATTCCCCAAGTGCAACCGGAATTTTTGAGCTTTTTAAGGGGGTTGGTCGATAAAAAGGTCAGCAGTGGTTGGATCGGTATGGGTTTTTTGTTTTTCGTGGCCAGTCTATTATTTACGAATATCGAACATATTTTGGACTGTGTCTTTAAGACCTCTAAGGTTCGAAATTTTTGGCATAGCCGCGCATTTTCTATTTTATTATTGTTTGTCACCGCATTTTTATTCTTTGTTCCACGGCTGTTGAATTTATTAACCGCCCATCTCCCCACGGAGGGTTTCCTGTTGAATGTTTCGGAATTGTTTTCAGGAAATTTTATTTATTTTTTAACGCACGCCTTGGTCTTTTTTCTCTTGCTTGAATTCGTACCCAACCAAGCCATGCCTACCAGAAAGATACTCATTGGTGCTGCGTTATTTGGCATCTTTACCGTGTTGGCGCGGCAAATTTTTCATTGGTATATGGAAATTTCACTGGAACGTTACCACCTGATTTATGGATCGCTTTCTGTCCTGGTGGTATTGATCTTATGGATTTACTACCTATCTTTATTATTCATTTTTTGTGCCGAGATTGTCAGCGTTTTGCAAGGGCTATACCCTCAAAAACCTGAAGAAGTTTAATCTCGATTCCAGCAGACCCTGGCCATTTTATCTTGGGGAGTCCAGCGATAGGCAACGTTGCCGCTGAAGGAGCGATGTAGGCGTTTTCCTATTCGTTGGGCCAATTTTTCATGGGTGGTGGTCACTTCATAACCTTCGCCCTGTGGAGTAATGGCGATGATTCTTTCTAGAGGATTTAACCCCATGGCACGCTCTTCTTCATTATGGATTAGATTAAGAATCTCTTCTCGATGTTCCTTGATGAAATCTCCCTTAAGGGTAACGATCCCTGAAGCGTATTTGTCTTCAATTTTTTGACAGGCTGGGCACTGAACTACCACTGCGTTAGATTTTTGTAATTTTTCTAATTCATCGGGATTAAAATACCAGTGTTTATGATGGAAAATGGCATGGCATTTATTGCAGTAGGAATAGTCCTGGGGCAGGGCTTGGTTATAATAGGTATCGTGAATACTTTTTCCGTTTCTATCTTGAACGCGAAGTCGTGATTTTCCCTTCATACCTACCTCAATTTCTTCAATTTTATTAAAGATCTCGGGATGATTCCCATGGTAAAATTCTAAAGCAGTTTAGGAATCAGTCAAGGACCACAGCCCAACTATGGAAAAATGTTATCGAAATTTAGACCATACCGCCGATCTCGGCATCGAAATTTGGGGTGAATCCCGGGAGGCCCTCTTGATACATGCTTCCATGGCCCTGTCGGATCAAATGACCGATGTGACCACCGTCAAACCGAAGCGAGAGGTGGAATGGTCGGTCAAAGGGGAATCTCCAGAAGAATTACTGATGGCACAATTGCAAGAAATCCTCTTTCATCTCGATACCGACGGGATGATTTTTTCTGAATTTCGCATCAGCCTGAGGGGTCTGAATGCTATCAAATGCTTAGCTTACGGTGAAACTTTAGATCGAGAGCGTCATCATTTTAAAACTGAAATAAAGGCCGTGACCTATCACCGACTTTTTGTCGGAGAGGAAGAGGGACGCTGGGTAGCACGCGTCATATTCGATGTCTAAAATTGAACAAATGACTCCCTTTGAATTTCGGTTGCCCCGTGAAGGAAAGATGCGGGTCGATGGTGTCGTATTCGCATCTGAGGCCATGATGGGCGAGTTAGAAGACGACCCCTGTTTAGACCAGGTGCGAAACGTGGCAACGCTACCGGGTATCGTCTATGGTTCTTTTGCCATGCCCGATATTCATTGGGGCTATGGTTTTCCCATTGGTGGCGTCGCAGCATTTGACACAGAGTCCGGAATCGTGTCTCCCGGTGGTGTGGGATATGATATTAATTGTGGCGTTCGTTTATTACGCACCGATTTGCAATTATCACAGATTGAAAAACAAAAGAAAAAATTAATCGATCGCCTGTTCGAGACGATTCCCTGTGGTGTAGGCTCAAAACGTCGAGGTATGTATTTTTCCGATCAGGACTATCGTGGCGTCCTTACCGAAGGTTCCCGCTGGGTAGTGGGTCAAGGAATGGGAAGTGCCGAAGATCTCGATTACATCGAAGAGGGTGGATTTTTAAGTTACGCTCATCCCGACGCCATCAGCCACCGAGCCAAAGAACGGGGCCAGGGGCAATTGGGTACTTTGGGCTCGGGAAATCATTTCGTGGAATTAGGTTATGTGGACCAAGTCTATGACGCCGAAACCGCAAGGGTCTTGGGGTTAGAGGCAGGAGACATCACCGT
>JAJFLL010000026.1 GCA_021772695.1 Deltaproteobacteria bacterium | reverse complement strand
TACATCGCTTCTTAGGCAGCGATGCGGGTCAAAGCTGGATCAACTCCTACCGTTCTCCAGCAACAGCCTTGGGAAGACGGGTACTGACTCAAGGGGTTCCTTTAGGGCTGGGAGTGGGCGCCTTGTTTGGAGCTGAAGAAGTTTCTGATGCACTTGGCCTGGACCCGGTGGCCGATCGGGAATTGCGATTCGGTATGGCCGTCTATGCAGCCCACGCGGTACAGGCCAATGCAGCGCCGCTTTGGGAAGTCATGAACAATCGATTTATCTTGAACCGCCCCTACGATTTTATGCGAACCCGTAGTGCACGGGTGGCTGGCGAAGTATTGCATCAATACGAATTCTTTCGTCATGCCAGTACCGGTGAAGCTCTGTCAGGATCTTGGCGAACCGGCGCCATGGCCTTAGGTGCTTCGGAATCTTTGTTTTCCCGAGCTTGGAGATTTTCAGCCGTTCCCTTGCGAGCGGCATGGAACATGGGTCACGGTTTGATGTTTAGCCGGATCACGGAATCGCTGGTGCAAGATTTACCCGAGGATTCTTGGTTGCGAAATTACGGGCCCACCCTGGCATTTTTTGCTCCCGATGTGGGCGGTATCCTTGCACCAAGAAGTGCCCAGTTGTTGATTCGCAATCGCCCCATGGGACTGGCGGGAAGGGTCTTTGCCGGTGCTTTTATTGCCGACATGGCCTTTACCGGTGCCACTCGCATTTCCCAAGGAGATGAGGCTATCCTAGAACGAGGCGTCGACTATCAAGCTGCCGAACTGAGACGGCAACGGGGAGACACCTCACTGTGGCGCGATGCCATTAGGTTTTTGGCTCCGGGCATTTCTGCACATATCGATTCTCATGAATATTTTTTCGGGTCTGACAATCAATACCGTCGTGATGTTTTATCTCAAGGGCGGCGCTTAGGATCCCGGTTGCAGCAAGAGTTGCAAGAGGAGATCCCTCAATTATTGCGATACTTGCACCTGGATTGGGAATCGGGACTTGGCTCTCGAGTGGAACTCAGTGAGTTGGAACAAGAAATCATGGATCAGTTGAGCGTCTACCCCCATGAGGCCGCGACGACTTCCGGAAGCACCTCTCCAGACCCGGTGGCCTGGATTCGTGCAGAATTCAGTGGCCATGACCTAACGGAACCTCAGGTGGAACGGGCTCTGGCCCGCATTCGCTTGCATGCATTTCAAGTATCTTTAGGGAACTTGATGAGCTTAGGCGATTTGGGGAGTCGGCCCTTAGCCGCATATTTCGATCAACAAGGCAGGCTTTTGCCGGGACAGGGAGTGCGTTTCGAAGAGTATTTGGCCCAAAGGGCGGGTAGACCTCTCCCATTCTTATCATCCTCTTAAGGTTTGCCTCTCCATTGGGTCCTGGTATAATTCGCCTATGAAAATATTTATCCTTAGTCTCTTTGCTTACTTTCTAATGATGCCCTCTGGAATACCGGCAGAATCCTTGTTTCGCTCCTTGCCCGGAGAAGTGGCGGTTTGGGCCGATGCCAACGGATTTACCGCTAGTTCTGAAACCCGTGGCACCTCCGGTTGTCTCAAGGGAAAACGCTATGTTCCCTTAACGGCCTCGGGAGTGAAGGCTTACGCCGTATTTTTTCATCCGCTTTACCAAGAAGAAACTGCGGTAGTTTCCAATGTGGTTTTTGAGTTTGATCCTCCCGCGAGTGTTGGCAAGGCCAGAAGTTATGCCATCAAATTGGCTTCCATCATCGGCACCAGGCCGCCGACTCACAAACAAAAAATTAAAGTAGATGCGAGCAATGCATGCATTCCTGCCAGTGGCGGTATTGAGGAACGTTATACGGAAGACTGGATCGTGGAATTATTTCCTGCGGGGGGCAGTGTGAAAAAAGTATCCATATACAATGATTACGTCAGGTAGCTAATTTTTAAGGATTTCATTGAACCTTTCCCGATTTTAACTCCTAACTTTAAGGCAGGGCTTGCAGAATCTTTTTGGCTAGGCCATAAGGGCGGCCATGGGAAAATCCAAATTAGAAATGGTCATTTGTCGAACCTGTTTGCGAGATAATCCTGGCAGCGGGACATTTACCGATTTCGAGCACAATGCCAAACATTACCAAGAATCTCTGAAAGAAGGGTTTTTAAAAAAAACCGCCGATATAAAATTTCAAAATTGTTTTGCCCAATGTGAAAATTTTCATTGTGTGCAGGTGACCCAAGGCGGGCGTGGGTATCTGCTAAAGAAAATATCTACTCCAGAAAAACAGCAGCAATTGGTCGAGTGGTTGCGTGAGAGTAAACAGAAGGGCCTGTTGGAGTTGCCCGATACCTTTTCCGAACATCTCATCGGTCCTGTTGAAACGCAGGAAAAATATCAGAAAATTTAAATTCTAAAGTCGACTAAGATAGCGTCGTGATCGCTGCATTCCCGGTCTTGGTACTTTAATGGACCAATGACCTTGGGTGAAAGCGGAGCAGTATGAGGGTCGGGAAAACTCTGGTTTTCGTGAACCAATTTTAAGTCTCGGGCGGCAAACCAATCGATTTTAAAGCTGCAATAGCCGTTGTTTTTGGCACAAGCCCAATCGATAAATTTAAAACACCATTGGGGAACCAGATCTCTTAGATTTTTTATCTTTTTCAAATCTTCTACATGGTAATGCAGGGTACAGACGCCCGGTTCATTCCAATTTTCATAATTGAAGCCGTGACGTTCTAATGTTTTGAATAGAGATTTTTCAAAAAATCGATTCGGATAAGGGTAATGTTTGGCGATGACATAGCGGACTCCCATGGAGACACGAACCCAAAACCCGAATATGGCCCAAAAGGCATTTTTAGAATTATAGGTGGTCGTATTTAAATCTCCCCCGAATAGGGTGGGAAGTTTTGGCAATTGATTAATGTAGCGCATAATCATGCGCATTTGGTCGCGGCGATGTCGTTTACTGGAATGGGCATCGAGATGTGCGCAAATAACCCGGACCTCGCCCTGTGGCAATACGACGGTGCAGGCCGGAGCCTGCTGGTGTCCCAACCGCTTTTCTTTTCCCTTCATTTTATCTTTGGCGTTGTGCAGCGGGATATTGTGAAAATCCTTGATGGGATATCTTGAGAGAATGGCATTGCCGTGAATGGCATGGGTGTTATCCCCTTCAAAATGGATCTCGGTGCCATTGCCCTTACTGAGATTGATGTAGGTGGGAACGAAAAAATAATTGAGCCCCAAGGCTTCGGCGAGTTCTTTGGCCACATTGCGATTGGCACTCCGTGCCATGCCCATATCGGTTTCGGGTATCAGTAAAATGTCGGCTGCTTTTAATTCCGCATGGTTCGCTAACTGATGAAGAATGCCGTCAAATTCGATGCCCCGTTCGATGTTCCAGGTGACGGCCCGGTAGAAAGGCTTCTTTGGCGCCGGTGGTGCAAAGAATCCCACCTCGTGGGAGTTGAGCACGGCCTTAACTTCCGGTTGAATTTGGGTATAGAGTTCGGAGGTGAGCAATTCTTTAGAATCATTGAAACGGCTCAACGATTCAAAGTGCTCATGTAAATTGTGACTCAAGGTAATGGTACTACTCATAGTTAGGCCCTTAAGAATCAGAATTCGGATAAAAAATCAAGGGCCCCGAGCCTAGGTGACCAGGCTGCCGCTAAGGAAAATCTGTAGGGATTATCAATAATTGACAGTATTAGGGGATTTTTGTAACAGGTGCCCGGGTCCTAGACCCTATTCCGGCTTAGCTCAGCGGTAGAGCAAGCGGCTGTTAACCGCTAGGTCGCAGGTTCGAATCCTGCAGCCGGAGCCTAAAAAAACCCGCCAGCCACAACACGGCTTGCGGGTTT
>JAJFLL010000250.1 GCA_021772695.1 Deltaproteobacteria bacterium | reverse complement strand
ATTAAAATTGGATCCGTTGGGGTATTGGGCCAAGGTGGCAAAAAGTAGGGATTCCATATCTAGGGATTGAGAATCTTTTTGGGTTTGGGTGAGGAAAGAATGATAATAACTTAGGACAAAGTGGATCAATTGGTCGAAATTCAAACGGTGATAAACAGCCCTTTGATTCAGGGAAAACTCTTTGAAAGTAATAACTTTATTCTCTTGCCACTGACCCCTCAGTTCGTCCAAGCCACCTTGTGCCGTAGCGACAAGATCGCCTTCGTTTTCTTCCATCAAGGCCCTGAACCGAAGGGGTTTTACCAATAGTTTTTCTTGCCCCGCTTCACCGGTCACCTTGATCCCGTCCCAAGAAAATTCTTGGTCTTGTAACTTGGGTGATAAGTGGGTCAATGATTCTTTAAGCCCATCGAAAAAAATATCTAGATTGGGCATTTTACCAGAAGGCTGTTTGGTATTTTTATAAATTTCCTTGGCTAGACCGCGCAGTTCCTTAAGAGAATCCCACCATTGTTCATACGGCATCTCCCGAACGGAACCACTGATGCGAAATTCCCACCCGCCGATGGCCACTGTGACCTTATCTCGGGGAGAACTGACGCCGCCCGCCCCTAAGCCATAGACGGTCCAACGACGTCTGGTCTGATCCACCTCGGACTTCAGACCGAACTCAACTCCCGCAACTTCATAATTTTTTCCTTGGATACTTTCTACGGTAAATATCCATTGGTCCGGAATCATTCCAGTTACCCGACCCAATAATATCTGCGGTTCTACCAAAGAAATGGTATCTTGTCCTGACTGAAACTTTAGAGATGCGGCTCCAACGGTTTTAATGGAATTAGCGGCGCCGATTTCGAAAACCGGATGGGACAGCATGGTTCCAGCGATAACTTCCCAATCCCTTGGAACTTCAATGACCAAGCCACTATGTCCCCATAAGTCTTGGAATGCCACGGCTCCCTCCACCTGCAGGGGTGTGCCTAGGCCCCATGCGCTCAGGTCGATCACCAGACGGGGAATATTGAGATAGGGCCGAATCCAGCCACGAACCGTAGCATCGGCGGGGGGGATTTGTATTTTAATTCCATAACTGGAATAGGTACTGCCCTGAATCAAGGCATGAAGCTGCTTTGCCACCTGGGTGCGCTGGTAATAAATAAGACCCGCCAGGATCAACAGGACGACCAAGAGGCCGCCCAGAATTTTCTTCATGAAGGGCTCCGAGGCGGGGCGAAAACTTCAAAAAAATCTTAGCGTAAAGTCTTCTGCCCCTCTTTGGTGGCGTTCACTAGTATGGCCATGTTCCCATGGGGATGCTTATTTTCGCGCATCATTTGGTGGCAATCACCGGTCTCGGAAAATTGCCAGGTTTTGGAAAGGCAAGGGTCAACCTTACCTTCCATGACCAAATCGTTAATGCCCTTGGCTTCTTCGTCATTGGCAAAATGAGACCCTTGAAAGCGTTTCTGCCGCATCCAGTGGTATCTTAAATCGAGGGTCGCATTATAGCCGGTGGTTCCTGCACAAATGACCACCATACCACCTGTGTCGCAAACGAATCCGGAAGTGGGTACAGTCGATTCACCAGGGTGTTCAAAGACGATCCGTGGCGATATTCTTTCGCCCAGGATATCCCAGATGGCTTTGCCAAAACCGCGGGCGCCCTTGAGCCATTTTCCGTAGGCTTCGTTGTCTTTCCAGTGGGGTAACATGCCCCAATGGTCAAAATTCTTTCGGTTTATGGCGCCGATGGCTCCTAATTTTTTACAATATTCAACCTTCTCGTCGCTACTGACTACAGCGATGGGCTTGGCGCCTCTAGCTTTGGCGATCTGAATGGCCATGGAGCCTAAACCACCGGCCCCACCCCAGATCAAGACCACGTCATCGTTTCTGACTCGATGTTCGCCCCAACGATGTAGCATGCGGTAGGCCGTGGCCCCTACCAACATATAGCAAGCCGCCTCTTCCCAAGTGAGGTGTTTGGGTTTCGGTAGACATTGGTGATCCTGCACCTTGGTAAATTGAGCGAAGGAACCCCAATTGGTTTCGTAACCCCAAATACGGAAAGAATCACAATACATGGGATCTAAATCAGGCTTGGCAGCAGCCTCTTTGTGATCCCAAGTTCCGCAATGCACGACAACTTCATCACCCACTTTGACACTCTTGACCTCTGGGCCTACTTTCCAGACAATTCCCGAGGCATCGGAACCACCAATATGAAAATCTTCTTTTTCTCCGGCCTTTTGTCTTGCCGCGATCACCGAAATAGGAATACCCAAGGCAGCCCACACGTTATTATAATTGACGCCGGCGGCCATCACATAAACTAAGACATCTCGTGGCCCGATCTCGGGAACGTCGATGACTTCCTCTTGAAAAGAATCTTTGGGCTCACCATATCGTTCCGCCCGAATGAGGTGGGCGTGCATTTTTGCGGGAACCACTCCCAATTCAGGGACTTCACCAATTGCGTAGATTTCCTTGGCCATGTTTTCTCCTTACTTAGGCTGCCAATCCTCGTGCCTTTCTGACGGCAACGACGATTTCTTTCATTATGCGATTAAGTTCAAAATCTTTGGGGGTATAGACCCTAGCCACCCCAATTTTCAACAATTCTTGTTTGTCGGATTCAGGAATGATGCCCCCTGCCACTACAGGCACCTCGGACAACCCCTTCTCTTTCATGAGGCGGAGCACTTCTGGGATCAATACCAAGTGGGAACCAGAGAGGATACTTAATCCGATCACATGAACGCCCTCTTGTAAGGCCGCTTCAACGATCTGTTCGGGGGTCAAACGAATACCTTGATAAATCACTTCCATGCCCACATCTCTGGCACGTACGGCAATCTGTTCCGCACCATTGCTGTGACCGTCTAGCCCCGGTTTTCCGACTAAAATTCGCAGTCGCTCCCCGGACTGGGCTTCAAAGGCGGAGACCGATTCCCGGGCCTCGGTCAAGCCCTCGGATTCTTGGCCCAAGCGCACGCCTGCTACACCCGTCGGGGCACGATATTCACCGAAGGCCTGCCGAAGGGCTTCGGCCCATTCGCCTGTGGTTACCCCTGCATGGGCCGCTTGAATGGAAACCGGCATGATATTTTCACCTTGGCGGGCGGCATTTTCTAAGGCGACCAAGGCCGCCTTTACTTTTTTATCGGAACGTTGTTTTCGAAAGGCCTGAAGTTTTGCAATCTGTTCTCTTTCGGCCGAGGCATCTACCTTGAGGATGCCTTCATCCATGCCGCTGGTCAGAGGGCTTGGCTCGGTGGTCTGATAACAATTGACCCCGATGACTTTAAGTTCACCCGATTCGATGGCGCCCACCCGCTTGGCATTGGATTGCACCAATTGCTGTTTCATATAGGCCACCGCATCAATGGCTCCGCCCATTTCTTGTACCTTATCGATTTCTTGCTGGGCGGTTTCAATCAATTGTTTCACCTTGTCTTCGATCACTGGAGACCCGGTAAATAGATCGTCATATTCTAAAAGGTCGGATTCTACGGCCACGATTTGCTGCAAGCGCAAGGACCATTGTTGGTCCCAGGGACGAGGTAGGCCTAGCGCTTCATTCCAAGCGGGTAATTGTACCGCACGAGCACGAGCGTCTTTAGACAAGGTTACGGCCAACATCTCGATCAAGATGCGGTAGACATTGTTTTCGGGCTGGCGTTCGGTCAATCCCAAGGAGTTGACTTGCACTCCGTAACGGAAGCGCAGCATTTTTTCTTCGGTAACCCCATAGCGCTTCTTTCCCAGTTCGCGCCACATACGGGTGAAAGCCCGCATCTTACAAAGCTCTTCGATGAATCTCACCCCGGCATTGACGAAAAAAGAGATACGCCCAAAGACCTTGGGAAAATCGGCCTCAGGTACCAAGCCGGTGGCCCGTACCTGATCGAGATAGGCCATGGCATTGCACATGGCGTAGGCCAGTTCTTGCACGGGGGTGGCCCCCGCCTCTTGCAGGTGATAGCTGCAAATATTGGTGGGGTTCCATTTGGGAATGTGCTGAACCGTATAGGTGATCATATCGGTGATCAGCCGAATACTGTCTTTGGGAGGGAAGATATAGGTGCCGCGAGATAGGTATTCTTTGAGGATGTCATTTTGTGTCGTCCCCATTAATTCCTTGGGATCCACGCCTCGATCTTCAGCCAAGGCCACATAGAGTGCCAATAACCAAGCGGCCGTGGCGTTGATGGTCATGGAGGTATTCATTTTTTCTAAGGGAATTTGGTCAAATAAATCGGCCATATCTTGCAGGTTGCCGATGGGCACCCCCACTTTTCCCACCTCTCCCTGGGCCAAGATATGATCGGAATCGTAGCCGGTCTGAGTGGGAAGATCGAAGGCAACGGAAAGTCCCGTCTGGCCCTTCGCTAAATTGCTGCGGTACAGCTCATTGGAGGCCCTGGCGGAAGAATGGCCCGAGTAGGTTCGCATCACCCAAGGTTTATCGCGGGAAGCGCTCATAAAATGGGACTATTCGGTTTTTAAAAGGGGGTCAAGTGGGGATGGCGCCAGCCTTGCAATCCAATGGACTTGGTGACAATCTAGCCCCGTGAA
>JAJFLL010000249.1 GCA_021772695.1 Deltaproteobacteria bacterium | reverse complement strand
GCTTGCGGCTTAGACGATGGCTTTGCTTTTAACATGTTTGGCTACTCGCCAGGAGAAATCGAGGGCTTGCAGTTCTTCGGCGGAAGGTTTGCGCTTCGTAACCACCTTTGCCTCGGCCGATGAAACCAATTGCACGTCGCGTTCTTGAACCAACATGCCACCGACGACTTTCTTCATATCCCAACCGGTGACTTCGAAACGTCTTATGGGCAAGGTCTTCAAGAGGCGAAGATTTTTTTTCGCCTGTAAAATCTCTATGGCCTGAGGAACGAAATCGGGTGCAATCACACATTCGTAAAAGGCCTCGGCGATTTTTTCTGCAGCTGCGGCGCTCACCTCCCGGTTAAAGGCGATGATCCCACCAAAGGCCGAAGTAGGATCGCAGGCCAAGGCCTTCTGAAAGGCATCGGCGATATCTAAGGTGGTGGTGGCAACCCCGCAAGGGTTGGAATGCTTAATAATGGCACAACAGGCCTCGGAAAATTCTTTGACGGTCTCAAGGGCTCCGTCCAGATCTAGAATATTATTATAGGAAAGGTGCTTGCCTTGAATTTGCCGCGCATTGCCCACGCAGGGCTCGTCATGCCAACCTTCGGAATAGTAGGCCGCCTTCAAGTGCGGGTTCTCGCCATAGCGCAATTCAAAGATTCGTTTCAGTTGGAGGTTTAAGGAACCGCTGAAGATATTTCGTTCGGGCTGTTCTGAAGGTGTTTTTATGGAGGTCAAATAATTGCTGATGGCGCCGTCATAGGCTGCCGTATGGGTGAAGGCCTTTGCAGCCAGCTCAAATCTCAATGCACGCGGCAATTCAAAATCATGATTTTCTAAAGAAAATTCAATTTTATCATAGTCACCAGGATCAACCACCACCCCGACGTATTCCCAATTTTTTGCGGCTGCCCGTACCATGGTGGGTCCACCGATGTCGATATTTTCAATGGCCTCGCTAAAGCCCACATCGGGTTTGGCTATGGTCTGCACGAAGGGATATAAATTCACCACCACCAGATCAATGTCTTGAATACCAAAATTATTTTTATCGTCTTGATGTTTCTCATGATCTCGAAGGTTGAGAATGCCGCCGTGTACCTTGGGATGCAAGGTCTTGACCCGGCCGTCCATCATTTCTGGAAACCCAGTATAGGCCTCAATCGGAGTAACAGGGATTTCATTTTCACTAAGTAATTTCTGGGTTCCCCCCGTGCTGATGATTTCCACACCGTTTCTCGTCAAATAGCGGGCAAGTTCCACCAAACCGGTTTTGTCGGAGACGCTGATCAGGGCTCGCGTGATTTTCGTCATAAAAGCCTTTCTTATCGAACGAATAACCCGGCTCCCCCTAATAAGGAAGTAAAGTCCTGATCCGTGAACTGGATGCCCGCACCCAAAAACCAGTCGGGTCCGTATTTAATGCCCGAGACACTATCGGTTCCGCCAAACAGGTAGGTCCCGCCGGTAATATATAGTGAGTTGGTAATATTCAAATTAGCACTGGCCTTCAGGGATTGGCCGGCGTTTCCAAAATTATACCCTTGTAACGACACTTTAACAGGACCCTTGATGTAATCCACTGCGGCACCACCGGTACTTTCGATCAAACCACCCCGTATGGTGAAGTCAGAAAACGTTTTAGCCAATTGGGCATTAAAACGGATTTTATCAAAAGTACTGGTCTCTTTGGCAACCACTGTGGTCACCCCTCCTGTTTCAAAAGTTTCGATGGAGGTGTTAGAACTGGGGGGCGGGTTCGTGTCGTGGACCACCCCGAAGAGAAAATACTTATCTGGGTGGGTGCTGAACTTCATATTGATTATATTTTTATATTC
Source organism: Deltaproteobacteria bacterium (assembly GCA_021772695.1). Classification (GTDB taxonomy): domain Bacteria; phylum UBA10199; class UBA10199; order DSSB01; family DSSB01; genus JAJFLL01. The sequence continues at coordinate 4,931 of JAJFLL010000249.1, read as the reverse complement.
CGAGGAAGCGCCCAGGTATTCCATGTGGTAATCTAAGCCCAATTGCAATCGACCGATGGGCTCTGTTAAATTCTTCACATCGCTTAAGATAGCATTGGTCTTATCGATGGTGGTCTCGTCATTGATCAGACGCCCAAGGGTTCCCTCACCTTGCTCGATCTTCTGAGTAATTGATGAAATTCGATTTAAGGCCTCTTCTAATTCGGCGCCGCCATCTTTTCCCAAGCGACGCAGGTCCTTGCTCAATTCGGCCAAATTCTGCACCAGCACCCGCATATTCTCGGAATTTTGATTGCTGATATTGACCATGTTTTTGGTAAGTTCTTCCATGTTTTGCAGGATATTCGAGACGACCGACTTATCGGACACCGTATATTCCTTCATGGCTTGGGTAATTTCTTTTAAATCACGGGAAATATCGGCGGTCGTCTCAAAGATGTCTTGATAATCCACGGCAAGGCGGGAGTTCACCAGGGTATCGCCGTTTTCGAGAACCGCTCCGGCCTGTTTACCTGGCACCAATTCCAGATAAACATCGCCTAAAACACCCCGGCTACGTAGGTTGACCACCATATCTTCGGTGACTTGCACCTTGTTTTTGATTTTCATAGCCACTCGGGCGCGAGTATTGTCGATCAGGTTGATGGAAGAGACCACACCCACAGGAATTCCCGCGATTTGCACCGGTGTCTTTTTCGTAACCCCCTCGGCGCTGGGCAGAAAGGTGTAGACGGTATAGGTCGCCCCCGGCGTCAGGGATACATTACTCACATCAAGGGTAATGTAAGCCAAGACTCCAATTACAATCAGGGCAAAAATGCCAATTTTAACATCGGTATTTAAATCGTGTTTCATGACTCAGCCGATGAACCCCTCCCCGGCCTTACCAAGGATAAATTGTTGCACAAAGGGTTTTTTAGATTTGCGAAATTCTTCAGGTTTTCCCTCCTCGAGGATGACCCCTTCATGTAGCAGGGCGATCTTGTCGGCGATTTTAAAGGCCGCCTCAATATCATGGGAAACCACTACCGAGGTAATTCCAAATTTTTGGCCCGTATTTAATATGAGCTGGTCCACCGAATCGGCCAAAATGGGGTCGAGACCCGTAGTCGGTTCGTCATAGAGCATGATCTCAGGCTTGAGAACCAGAGCTCGAGCCAACCCTACCCTTTTGCGCATGCCACCACTCAATTCGGCTGGCATCTTTTGGTAGATATCGGGGAGACCTAAATCATTCAACATGGTTTCCAAGGTTTCACGGATCACTGCATCACTGTATTTGGTATGTTCCCTTAAAGGAAAGGCCACATTTTCTTCCACATTCATGGAATCGAATAAAGCGGCGTTTTGAAACAACATGCCGATTTTCTTGGCATACTGACTGCGATCGTCGTGACCCAAATCTCGCAGATCTTGGCCCTGCAATAAAATGTTTCCGTGATCAGGAGTCAACAACCCCATGATCATTTTCAGCAGGACACTTTTTCCCTGGCCCGATTGCCCAAGAATGACCGTGATTTTATTCGGAGGAATCTCTAGGTCCACCCCTTTGAGAATCTCATGCTCACCAAATCGCTTTTTAATGCCTTGAATGGAAATCATTGAAATGGATAATCGGGAAAAAGTTTTAATAACCAGGTGGCCAGAAAATAGTCCGAGACCAACACCAAGACCGAGCCAATGACCACCGCCTCAGTGGTGGATCGTCCCACTCCTGCCGCACCGTTTCGTGTTCGATAACCCTTATAACAAGCGATCAAACTTACCAGGAGACCGAAAAAAACCGCCTTGATCAAGCCCTGGTAGAGGTCGCCCGTATCGACGAAATCACGGTACCGCATCAAATAGGGCCCTTCGGGTATCTGCAATAAATGGACGGCCACTAAGTAGGCTCCCAAAATACCCACACCGTTGAAAAGTGCCGTTAGGAGGGGAACCATCAGAGTGGTGGCCAAAACTTTGGGAACCACGAGGTAATTGATGGGATTAACGGCCAAGGCCTTCAAGGCGTCGACCTGTTCGGTGACTTGCATGGTTCCGATTTCGGCAGCCATGGCGCTGCCGGCGCGGGCCACAATCATCAGGGCCGTAAAAACCGGTGCGAGTTCACGGGTGAGTGCGATCCCCACGGTGGCCCCCACCAAGGTCTCGGCACCGAAGAGCCGAAAGGAGTTTCCCGTTTGCAGGGCGAATACCATGCCCGCAAACAGGGCCACCAATACAATGATCAGGGTGGAATTCACCCCGATGGCCAACATTTCTTGGGAAAGGCGGGCCGTACGCCAGGGCGGTCGCAAACACCAATACAAGGTTTGGTAACTGAAACGAAAAAAATGCCCAAAACCTTCGATGGTATCGGCGCAAGGTCGACCGATGTAGGCCAAAAATCTTCTCAACATCTCAAGTTTACCTTCCTCCCTCGTAGATTCGAGGCACTCGACCGGAAACTTGGCATAACAGTTCGTAGGAAATCGTCCCACCCCAGGCGGCTACCTCTTCAACGGGAAGTCCGGCCCCCCAGAGCAAGACCCGCTGATTCAAACGTACTTCGGGAATTTGGGTGACATCTATCATGATGAGATCCATGCACACCCGTCCGACTACGGGCACTCGCTTGCCTTCGATCATCACTTCAGCACGATTGCCCAAGGCACGCAGGTACCCATCGGCATATCCCACGGGTAAAACGGCGATCTGACTGGGCCGGGGGGCCACCCATTCCCCGCCGTAACTCACCGCCGTGCCCGCCGGAACCGATTTAAGACTTAAGATTTGGGTTTCAAAGCTCATGACCGGGCGCAGGCGCTGGGCCGTTGTAAATCGTGGATGGGGATTGGCCCCGTACAACATGATTCCGGGGCGGGCCCAATTATAACCTCCGAGCTTTTGTCCTAATAAGGCGGCACTATTGGCCATATGGACCCATTCCACATCTGGAAATTCCTTTTTTACCCGTTCTTGGGCCTCATAAAAGCATTCGTATTGCCTTGCCGTGGCGCCTTCGAAACTTTCATCGGCACTAGCCAAATGGGTGAGCACCCCTTGGAGTATTAATTGAGGATATTTTTTGAGGACTGAAAGAAACTCATTTAATTGCTCTGGCCGAATCCCCAATCGCGTCATGCCGGAATCAATTTTTAGATGGATCTTCAGCGGTCCCGACAAAGTATTTTGCAGATGTTGCAGTTGGGCTTCGGTAAAAACCACCGGGGTGAGATTATTTTGGGCCAAAAGGTCGCCCGGGGCGCCAAAGGGCCCCCCTAAGATAAATATGGGAGTCGGCAGGCCCGCTGCTCTTAATTCCAACCCTTCTTCAGGAGTGGCCACTGCCAAGGCCTCAATACCAGCTGCAACCAGGGTTTGTGCCACGGGTACGGCACCATGGCCGTAGGCCTGCGCCTTGACCACCCCCATCAAGGAAACTCCCGCTCCAGCCAGCTCGCGGGCCAGGGCCAAATTCTCCCGCAAGGCCGTCAAATCAACTCTCGCCACCGTTTCGCGGAATTGGTTTGAAAACTTAGCCTTATTCATGGTTTATCCCATAGCTCCAAGCTATGCAGCCGTCCAACGGAAAAATAACTTACCTCGGTCACGCTACCGTATTGATTCAATTGGGAAACTTGAACTTTCTCACCGATCCCAATTTTTCCTCAAAGCTGTGGCCCCTGAAACGGCGCGGCCGGGTGCCGGGCCTCGCACCCCAGCATTTGCCTGAAATCACCGCCATCTTAGTGAGTCATGCCAATCGAGATCACCTCGACATCTTCAGTTATAAATATTTTAAAACCCACACTCCGATTTTGACGCCAAAGGGCTTAGGCAAATGGGTGCAAAAATTCCTTCCCAACCCCATCACCGAAGTAGCGCCAGCGGGGAGTCACCAAGAAGGAAACTGTGTGATCCATGCCCTGCCCACCATGAAGCGCGGCAAACGATGGATTCCCCTTCGTTACACTCAATCCACGGCATATCTGCTGGAATCTCCTACGGCCAATATTTATTTTCCCGGCAATACCGGCTACGGTCCCCATTTCAAAGGGGCCGGAAAACGCTTTCACATCGATGTGGCCTTACTTCCGATCCAACCTCAACCCGGTCATGCCACGGGCCCGAAGAGCAGCTTGAGTCCCGCCAAGGCCCTGCAAGCCTGCGAAGACCTGGGGGCTAAGGTCTTGATTCCCATTCGCTGGGACTCCTTCCGCTTTGGCAAGGCCACCGCAGAAGCCTTGTTAAAAGAACTCACCGCATTGGCCCAACAACAAAACCGGCTCCAATCTTTAAAAATTCTGCAACCGGGAGAAAGCCTATCGCTTCCGAACTTTACCGCTACAGGCGCCGTTCCAGGTGAAAAGTTTCAAGATTCACCAGAAAACCTCGAAATATCTGACGCAAAGCCCGTTGACGGATTATAGGGCCGATGTTAGGTTGCGCTCCATCCCTAGGGGAGTCGCAACGCGACTGAGAACTCTTTCGAGAGGACCCTTAGCACCTGATCCGGATCATGCCGGCGAAGGGAAGTGGTATTTTCGTGATTCAAATTCTACTCAATGGCAAAACTCAAGAAATTCCGAAAGACATAAGCGTCGGTGAGTTTTTGCGTCATTTACAAATCAATCCACGGCAAATCGCGGTCTCGGTCAATTGGGAAGTGATCTTCCACTCCCAATTCGATCACACCTCTCTGAGCGACGGAGACGAAGTTGAGGTGTTTCATGCGGTGGGCGGTGGCTAAACTAGAATGGATGATACCATGACATTTCAAATCGCAGATAAAACCTTCCACTCCCGGTTGATTTTAGGCACCGGCAAATACGAAAATTTTTCGGTGATGCAACAAGCCCATGAGGCCAGCGGCACCCAAATGGTCACCGTGGCCATTCGCCGTATCGACCTCAAGGCACCACCCGAAGCCTCGCTGCTCGATCACATCG
>JAJFLL010000248.1 GCA_021772695.1 Deltaproteobacteria bacterium | reverse complement strand
CTTTTCCGACCTTCTGTTCACCCTTAACCTGCGACCCCTTACCTTTACCGATACTTTGATACATTTCATTGAGATTCAACAATGATTTGCCCTTTAACTTTAAGCTGAACACTTTTATGCCGTTGACAACGCGATCTTCCTTACCAACCGGCGTTAAACCACGAAAATTAGAGCCGGCCATGAGGGAATCGATATCTTTTTCTACATCTTGATCGGGATTTTTTTTCTTATCTTTATCAGGTATATCTGGAAGCGAAATTCGCAATTCATACTCCACGGAACCGTCGGGTTTTAATTGTGTGATCTCAGCCATTTCAAGACACCCCCCCAAGTGAACCGATAAAATTAAGATAAATAGAAATCGAATATAGTGCTTCATACTATTCCCTTACGATTCATGATTCTCGGTCATTCCCAACTCGGGATGATAGACCCATTGCAATTTGGCACCCGCGGGGTTCCATGCCTGCACCTGTAAACAGGTCACACTACCCTTGGGTAATACCACTTCTTTCGGGGGCAAGCCCCAAACCATGGTTGAAAATAACCAGCCTACAGACGGCAAGTGCCCTACTATGGCAATATTGCCTTCGGAAAAAACATTAAGCTCAGACAATATTTTCGAAGGTTCCACCCCTGGGTTAAGCCAAGGTACCGTTTGAGGGGTTAATTTCCATTGTTCATTGAACAAAGCTGCGGTCTGCTCAGCCCGCCGCAAGGGGCTGCAAAATAAGTAGTTGGGTTGGCGGGGTAATTTTTTCAAGGCCGCCGATACTTGGTGAAGTTTCTGCATGCCTGATTCACTCAACGGCGGGCCCGCTTCATCGTTGACCTCTTGGCTTGCTTCACCATGTCGAATAATCCAGAGTTCCATGATGGTATTGTTACCTGATGGTTCCCAAAACTGGCTAGTGATTTCTAGGAAACTTTTAGCACTTGTCGTCTGCGAAAATAGGTATGAAGCAAGAGCCCCAATGCCATTAAGGAAGTGACCATAAAAGTACCGATTGAAGTCAGTATATAAAACGTCAACGTTGTACCAAAGCCGTGACTAAGACTGAGAATGACCTTAGGCCCATTGGGATCGTCAGGGTAACTTCCCCTCAAGGTATAGGGCCCTGTGACAGGTCTCTTAAATTGAAACATGCTGCGACCCTTACGGGAACCAAAGGCGTAATTGGCATTCACCGAAGCCGCCCTAGTGGGAATCACTTGGTCAGAGGTATTGGAAGTTACACTCAAACTTAAGCCGGTCAAATTTTCTGGCCCGGAATAGGCCTGGCCCTCATAGAAACTTTGGAATTCATAATAGACCGTATAATTTTTACCCTCTGTAAGTTCAAAGACCTTAGCCCCTGGCACCGAAAAGGCATCTAAAGACCGGCCCGCTCGCCCGATACCAACAAAAATTAGGATGGCGAAGGCGACCACTCCGCCTAAGGCAAGAAAACCCGCGATAAAATAGCGGATGCGCCCCGGCATTCGGTGCAGAGAATTATTCATGAATTCAGTCTAGTTTTTTACGAAGTCCATGAGAAGCAGTATTTTACCCAGGATTGCTTGACGGCCCTATGGAATTTTAGGATAGCCTTTCAGGATGCGCCCAACTATTCATCAGGAGTTCCAAATGGGGGAAAAAATTCCCTGTAAATTTTTACCCGGTCAAATCATCTCTCACAAACGCTACAATTACTTGGGCGTCATTTTTGACGTGGACGATTCCTGCAAGGCCAATGAAGAATGGTACCAATCCAATCAATCACAACCTAAGCGCAACCAACCTTGGTATCATGTATTGGTCGATGGTGAAGCCCAAAGCACCTATGTGGCCGAAGAAAATTTGGAATTAGCCCGCCACCCCGAACCCATCGATCACCCCTTGATTGATAAATTTTTCACGGACTTTACCGGCGAACGGTATATCCGTGAATTCAACGCCTGATTTTCAACCCACCCCAATTTTAACCTAGTTAAATCACAAAACCTCACGGGCCGTATTCATCCCGAGGCCATTGGTGGTCTATCCCAATGGTAGGCTGCACGGGACGAGCCACAACCGGTATGGGAGGCATTTGCACCTGAATGATGCCCGGCCCTGACCTCCGGATTCCAGGAATGTTTTGGGGAACATAATGGTCGGCGAGAAAAAAGGCGGCCAAGGAGCCCAGCAGACCACCCACCAAATCACATTGCCCATAATCGTTATTAACATCCAATACGGCGCAGCTCAGATTACCCAGTGCCGCACCGCCGGTGGTCCCGGCAATGGTCCATCCAGCCAAATGACCGCTCCGCCCCTGAATGCCAACTCCCTGTTGAAAGGCTATGGTTTCGGTGGTGGCCATGGCTAAACTGGCCAGCATAATGGAAGTCTCGCTAATAAAGAGGATGGGCTGCCAAGAACGATCCCAGAGTCCCGAAGAACTCTTCGTTGAAGTTTGGCCCTGGAGGGCCGGTCCCGACCTTGGGAACAATGGTAAAGGTTCTGACCCTAGGCGTGGGGAAGAAAGGACCGGTTTTGCAGTCACTTGGTCTAGGTTATCAATATAATGATTTAAGTTTAGCTGTTGCGAAAAATTAAAGGGAGTTAAGGAGTTCCCCCGGGTAAGTGTAGCCATAAGTGCCCCTTTCCACCCCCCCAGAAGAATAGATGTGGCTAGATTCCCTTGATCGACCCTGGGGAAGAAAAGTTGCCGCGCTAAAAAGTCATTGTAATTTAGGGCGAGATTAGTAAAAACTAAGGGGGGTTAAAACAATTTCACCTAAAAATTCGTAGACCACATGATGATGCGACAAAATTGGCTCAGCTACATTGTACTCTTACTTCTAACCTTGGCTCTACCCTATTGCTCCACTGACAATACCCCTTGCGGCAATACCACCTGTGGTTCCGGTGAGGTCTGTGAAAGTGGTTTCTGTGTCCTGGCCTTGAATATTTCGGGTAGTGATGAAGAAGAATTATGTCATCTCGATGAAGACTGTCCGAAAGGCCAAGTTTGTACCTTAGAAGATTCCGACCCGGCCATGACCTGCATTCCCCGCCTGCCCTGTCAGAAGGAATTCGATTGCCAGTCGGGCCTTACTTGCGGCGACGATGGTCTGTGCCGTTAGCGAATAAGTCGTTTTCGTCAAGGGCCCCCACCTGCATAGCTACCGGCTCGGTCAGACAAATTTCACTGGGACTCACCTTGGCCCGGTAGACCAGCGCTTCCACCCCTGCCTGCATTGCCTGGCGCAACAGCCTTCCGTATTCCGGATCAATGGCATCGGCGGGGGCAAACCATTGTCCGTCTGAGCGTTGCAAGACAAAACACATCACCGCTCGATGGCCCTCAGCGACCATTTGGGTTAATTCTAACAGGTGCTTTTGCCCTCGCGCCGTTACCGCGTCGGGAAACAAAGCCGCGGAACCTTCCACCAAAGTGACATTCTTGACCTCCACGTAACATTCGGGCCGGGCCGGATCACTGAGTAATAGGTCGATGCGGGAATTCTGCCCGTATTTTTTTTCTCGAGCGAGGGTCCGGTAACCTTGAAGTTCCTGCAGGACTCCCGAACCAATGGCCTCTTCCACTAATCGATTGGGCAGATGGGTGTTGATGCCCACCTTTACCCCGTCTACCTCGACAATCTCCCAACTGTACTTGAGCTTGCGACCAGGCTTGTCATGATAACTGAGAAAGACCGGATTGCCCGGTTCGGTAAGACCCAGCATGGAACCGGAGTTGGCCGTATGGGCGGTGATGATTTCCCCTGAGTCCAATTCGATATCGGCCAAAAACCGCTTATAACGGCGCACCAGACGTCCTGCAATGAGTGCTTGGGGAAATTTCATGAACTTTATGTAAACTTTTTATGTAGTTAGAGTGAAAATTTAAAGTATTTTTTAGCCAGGATCCCTGACAACTTTATCCTCCCTTTGCCGAAAACCCCCGGAAATGAAAAGGAATTATTTCAATAAGTTGGGCCTGTTCGTCGCCGTAGCGCTGGGCTGTGCTGTCGGGATGCCCTCGGTGCAAGGAGCCCCCACAAACGATGCGGTCTGCCGGGTGTTGAGTGCCCAAGATTCCGTGGCGGAATTTCATTCTTTAAGGCGCAAGGTGGTGGAAGGCTTTAATCGACCAGAGCAACGGGCCTGTGTGGATTTGATCACTTTCGGCGAAGCCGACTATCACATTAAAATAAAAAGCCCTTTAGTCATTGATAATTTTAAGGACCTCGATTGCTCGGGCCAATCTTCTGTCTGTGGCGATGGTTGGGGACTGATTCTCGATGGCTCCCCCGCAAAATCCGTGTGGCTCGACGGCAGTGATCTCGCTGCAGGGCAATGCGTACTTAAGGTACGGGCCCACGGCGTTTGGGTAAAAGGTTTGGTCATCAGGGCACATCGCATAGAAGATGCCATCTGTGATGAAGGTGAAGGCAATGTCTTTGACGTCGAGATCGAGACCGATGCCCCCCCCGACACTGATAATGACGAGCATCCCGATGCCATGGACAATTGTCCCGACACGCCCAACCCCGATCAAAAAGACACCGATGGTGATTCCAGAGGCGATGCCTGCGACGACGATGATGACAATGACGGAATTCCCGATGATGAAGAAGCTTGCACCGACCCCTTAAAGGCCGATTCCGATGGCGATGGTATCCAAGACCTTGAGGACAATTGTCCCTGTGCCGCCAATCCGGAGCAAGAAGACTGGGATGAAGACCACCTGGGAGATATTTGTGATCCCGATCTACCCCCAGACGACGATCCGCCGGATGAACCGGACCCGCCCACCGAACCGGAAGACCAAGACGGTGACGGCGTTCCCGACGAAGAAGACAATTGCATCGATGTGCCCAATCCGGACCAAACAGATACAGACGGCGATACCTTAGGCGATGCCTGTGATGATGAGGACCCCCTCGAACCACCTCCTCCCGATGATGGGCCCGGTCCCGATTCCGACGGTGACAGCCATCCCGATGGTTTGGATAATTGCCCCGATACGGCCAACCCCGATCAAGAGGATCACGATGCCGACGGCTTAGGCGATCGTTGTGACGAAGATTTTGAAATGATTCCCGGTGACATGGACGGCGATGGCACGGGCAACGAGGTAGACAATTGTGACAATATCGCAAATGCCGCCCAAGAAGATGCCGACGGTGACGGTATCGGCGATGCCTGCGACACCGATATATCCTTAACCGAACCGGACCGCTGGCAGGGCCTACCCCAAGAAGCCACGGGATGTGTTTTGAGACAACCATTAACAAAGTCTCAACCTTGGAACTTGGCCACAGGTCTATTGTTGATCCTAATCCCGCTACTGTTTCATTTACATTTTCGCGCTCCTTGATTAGCCTCGCCGCTATGCAAGAGGACTTATTTCCCGAAGGTTCCGATCACGTTTATTCGATTAGCGAGTTGACCGACACCCTTAAGGAAGTTTTCGAGGCACAATTTGGCCAGGTCCACCTCATGGGAGAAATCAGCAATTTTCACGCCCATGGTTCAGGGCACCTTTATTTTACTTTGAAAGACGAAGGGGCCCAGATTCGCGCCGCCATGTTTCGTGGTGCCAACCGCAATCTTAAATTCGACCCAGAAAACGGCCTTGAGGTGGTGGTGAGTGGCCGACTCAGTATCTATGGGCCTCGCGGTGAATACCAGATCGTCGTGGAACATATGGAACCGAAGGGGCTCGGAGCCCTGCAATTGGCCTTCGAACAATTGAAAAATAAATTGGCCGCCGAGGGACTCTTTGACGAAAACCGCAAGCAGGTCATTCCTCTCTTGCCCCATACGGTAGGTTTGATCACTTCGCCGACAGGAGCGGCGGTCCAAGACATGATTCGAATTTTGCGCAGGCGCCACCCCCAAGTCAACATCTTGCTGTATCCCACACGGGTCCAGGGAGACGGGGCCGCCGAGGAAATCGCCCAGGGCATCGCAGCCATGAATCAATGGGGTGAGGCTCAAGTATTATTGGTGGGTCGCGGCGGCGGTTCCCTCGAAGACTTATGGGCCTTCAATACAGAAACGGTGGTGCGGGCCATCGCCGCCTCGAAGATTCCGATCATTTCGGCGGTGGGTCACGAAACCGATACGACCATCAGCGATTTTGCCGCAGACCTTCGAGCGCCCACTCCTTCGGCAGCCGCTGAGCTGAGTGTTCCTGTGTTAGCCGACCTGAAACTGACCTTGGCCGAGCGGCTGGGCCAATTATGGCGCCGCGCCGCTAGAGTTATTGAAGAAAAACGCGGACAATTAAAATACTTTCGCTCTCATTTAAAGGATCCCAAGCGGCGCCTCGAAGAATGGTCACAACATTTAGACCATCTATCGGAAAGTCTATTACAAGCCATGAAATCCCAAATAGACCAACGCCGCCACCAGACCGATATATTTCGCGAAAAACTCCACGCCCTCTCTCCCTTGAGCATTTTGCAGCGCGGGTATTCCATCTTGCAACGACTCGATGCCAAGGGTGAGGCCAAAGATGTCATCACCGATACCAAACGGGTACAGCTAAACGATAAATTACAAGTACGATTGGCGCAGGGAAGTTTGCGGGTATGGGTGGAAGAAAAAAATTAAGGGCGTTCTTGGTACATGACCAATCCCGCGCCGTTTTCCATGACCACCAAGAGGTCTGGCAGGCGGTCTCCGTTGATATCCCCTAAATAAACGCGGTCGAAGAGCGGTGCACCGGCACCGGGCAGCGCATGCAAGTCCCGCTCTACTTCATCATGGGCCACCGCCTCGGCTTCTTGGCAGTCTTGGGGACGGGTAAAACCATAGGCACTGATTCCGACATAACTTTTGTATTCCAAGCCATTGTGAAAAAAATTACTTTGTAGGAATAAGGCCACCTTTTCGGACCCACTTACATGGGTGGATTGTGCCGTTAACTCGACCCGGCCCAAATCATCGCGACCACGAGTTAAGGTCATGGCTTGCAAACCATGGTTTTCGATGGCTCTGGTTACGGAATTGGCGTTGATTTGATCCCCATTGGAACTGTGGATCCCTGAATAACGAATAGCTCGAATTTCACTCATCTTTTTTTCCCTTACTCGAAAAAAACCCAAGGCTTTTTTCGGCCATTTGGGCAAAAGGTTGCCCTGTCGCTCAGTTAACTCTTAGCTCACTTGACGATAAGCCCCCAAAATGGTTAGGGAATTCGGCCATGGCCGCAAAAGACAACTTTGAAACCGCTCTAAAAAAGCTCGAGGACTTAGTCGAAAAGCTAGAGACCCCCGAGCTCTCCCTCGATCAATCTCTGAAATACTTTGAGGAGGGGGTAAAACAGGTGCGACTTTGCGAACAAAAACTCGGTGAGGCGGAAGGTAAGTTGGAAAAATTGGTCGCCAAAAACGGGATCCTGCAAAAGGAGACTCTAAGCGAATGAACGATTCCTTTGATCTAAAACAATATCTGCTGGCCCGACGCACTTTGGTAGACGAAGCACTGGAGGGTTTTTTATTACCGGCCACCGACTGGCCAGCCAAACTCAATGAGTCGGTTCGCTATAGCATCTTCGCCGGCGGCAAACGACTCCGCCCTATATTGACCCTGGCCGCCGCAGAAGCCGTCAACGCAGACCCCCAAAAAGTATTGTCCGTGGCTTGTGCCCTCGAGATGATTCACACCTATTCGCTGATTCATGATG
>JAJFLL010000247.1 GCA_021772695.1 Deltaproteobacteria bacterium | reverse complement strand
TGATGGACGTCAATCGTTTCTCTGTATCTTGCACATCTTTGAGTGCCGAGTTGAACGCCGGATGGTCATTGGGGATTTTGTCTAATTTGTGGGAGGCCAGAAAGTTGGGAATCGTATACGGTGCCACGAAATAACCATCGGCCAACCCCTGCATGAGGGCGCTGGCACCCAGACGATTGGCGCCGTGATCGGAAAAATTGGCTTCACCCAAGACGAATAGGCCTGGGACATTGCTTTCTAGATTATAGTCTACCCAGAGGCCGCCCATGGTGTAATGCGGGGCAGGGTAGATGCGCATGGGGACCTGATAAGGATCTTCAGAGGTAATTTTTTCATACATGTGGAACAAATTACCGTATTTTTGACGAATCACTTCGATGCCATCTCGTTTAATGGCGTCGCGAAAGTCGAGATAAACTGCCAAACCGGTGCTACCGACACCTAGTCCAGCATCAATCATTTCTTTGGCATTTCGAGATGCCACATCACGAGGCACCATATTGCCGTAAGTAGGATATTTTCGTTCGAGATAATAGTCGCGTTCTTCGTCAGGAATGGAATTCGGCGCTCGGGTGTCGCCACCTTTTTTAGGAACCCAAACCCGGCCGTCGTTGCGCAGCGATTCGCTCATCAGAGTGAGTTTGGATTGATAATCGCCGGATGCGGGAATGCAGGTGGGATGAATCTGGGTGTAGCACGGATTGGCGAAGAAGGCACCCCGGCGATGAGCTCGCCAGGTAGCCGTTACGTTGCAGCCTTTGGCATTGGTAGAAAGATAGAAAACATTGCTATAACCACCGGTACATAAGACCACACATTCGGCCGAATGCTTTTCAAATTCGCCGGTGACCAAATCACGGGTAATGATACCTCGAGCCACACCATCGACGACCACTAGATCTAACATCTCTTTACGAGGGTGGATCTTGACCGTTCCTCTGTCTACCTGACGCATCAGACTGCTGTAAGCGCCCAGTAATAATTGTTGCCCTGTTTGCCCACGTGCGTAAAAGGTTCTGGAAACCAAAACTCCACCAAAGGTTCGGTTCGACAAGGTGCCGCCGTATTCTCGGGCAAAGGGGACCCCCTGGGCCACACATTGGTCGATGATATTGGCGCTTACCTGCGCCAACCGGTAGACATTGGATTCACGGGATCGGAAGTCACCGCCCTTAACGGTGTCGTAAAAGAGGCGGAAAACGCTGTCATTGTCGTTTTGGTAGTTTTTCGCGGCATTAATGCCACCCTGGGCGGCAATACTATGGGCCCTACGCGGTGAATCTTGAAAACAGAAGGCTTCTACATGGTAATTGGCTTCGCCCAATGAGGCAGCCAGTGAGGCCCCAGCTAGGCCCGTACCGACCACTAAGACCGAGTGCTTGCGCCGGTTGGTGGGCCCCACTAATTTTAGGCCCTGTTTATGCAAATCCCATTTTTGGGACAATGGCCCTTCGGGATTTTTTCCGTCTAAAATCATGAAATCACTCCTAAGCGCAGTAGTAATCCCCAAACTGGAAAGGAGGCAAAGCCTACACCCAGAATAATGGCCAATAGAATACCCAAACGTTTGATCCAAGGGGTGTAGCGGGGATGGTTCCACCCAAAGGTCTGAAATAAACTCTCGAAGGCGTGCCAAAGGTGGTAGCCTAAAAACAAACTTCCCAAAAAGTAGACCGTACCGGAAATGGGATCCTGCAATACCAAAAGGGTATGGGTGGCCGGTTCGACTCCAGGACCTACGGTGTGTCTAAGATTGAAACGCAAATCGGCCAGGTGTAACAAGACGAATCCCAGGATGATAAGTCCGCTAAATAACATGATATTGGAAGCGTAAAGGGGCGAACGGTTTTGTTTGGAACGCCGCATGGCATAGCCTTGGGGTCGGGCTTTGCGGTGTTCTCTAGAGACCTTGATGGCAAAATAAATATGCCCAACGAATAGAAGCAATAAGCCAATTTCGACCACATGGAGTAAGTTTTCATTGGCATGCAGAGCATAAGCGTATTCATTGTAGGCATCCATGCCCAGGTAGAGCAGTAAATTTCCGGTCAAGTGGCCAATCACAAATAGGATTAGCCCTAGACCGGTTATGGCCATGAGAAGCTTTTGGCCCAGTGTGGAACCGAGCGTTTGCCGCATTGTGGTCAAAAAGACCTCCGTATGGGTAAGTAGGGAAGGATAAACCCCTGCTGATGAATATGAAATAACGCACTGCAGGGCCCGTTGACAACGAATATTTTCCTTAAGTTCGTGGAAACTATTCAAGCTTAAGCCTTTGAGATCCTTGAGTCCTCCATCAAATATGGCTCCTTCGCATTTAAGGGTTTTCCTTTAGTCCAAGCTCTGGGATAATTTCATTGAGGGGTTTATGAAACGATTGGGGTTAAGAGCAAGGGCCATAGGTCTCACTTGCGTCGTAGCTGTCATGTTTCTGGGTTGGCAGCCTGTCATTGGGGCCCGTGATGATGTCCAGGTCGCTGAGACTATATCCTTACAAAAATTAGGCGGAGTTTACCATTTACCAGTGGAACTCAATGGCTTTCTTGAGTTGATGTTTATTCTCGATACCGGTGCTGCAGAAATGAGCATACCAGCCAATGTGGTTCAGAGCCTGATGCGTTCGGGGACCCTAGATGAAAGAGACTACCTCGATGGAAAAACCTTTATTTTGGCCAATGGCCGTCGGGTAGAAAGTCCGCGGGTTTTACTTCGAAAAGTCAAAATCGGCCACCGCGTTTTGAGAAATGTGCCCGCGACGGTAAGTGAACCTCACAGTCCATTGCTCTTAGGACAAAGTTTATTAGAAAAAGTCGGGGGTTATACCTTCGATAGTCACCGGCAGTTGCTGGTACTACACGCCAATCCCAAAGAGGGCATAGGAAATCCACTTCCCGCGGTATCCGATCAAAATTTTACTCCTTATGATACCGATCGAGTCACGAAGAATGAGGTGGAGTCCGTGGTGGAACGATTCTTTCTCTCGGTTTCCCAGCAGGAATACGATGTCAGTTGGCAAACCTTAAGCACTTATAGCCAAAATACCATTGTTGCCATGGTGGCTCAGGAAGCCAAACGTTCGCCTGATTTAATCCGTGAATTATTTGATCAAAACCATCGATCCGTGCAAATGGGTTTTTGGACTTCCTTTCGCGATACTTCCTTAATTTCAAAGGTTGCTCCCCATGCCGTGATTCGAGTCACTCAACAGAAATTCGGAATGGCGACTGTGATGGTATGGGTGGGCGGGGACCAATTGCGTTTTGACCTCTATGAAGAAGATGGCAAGTGGCGCTTGGGATTGATAGAAAGTCTGGAGCGTTCCAAGAAAATGACCAAGCCGGAAGACTAGGACGGCTGAAGGGGTTTGACCTTCACTTTTTTCCTTAAGGCCAAATATTTGGTTTCTTCTTCAAATTCCGTATCGTTCGTAACGGGTACAATCACGCCAGGTCCTTTTAAAATTAAGAGTGGCATGATTTCTTCAGTGGGTACTCCTTGGGCTTCCTCAAACCGATATTTCTTGTCGCTGATTAAATTGATGGTTTGGAGGAGGGAAGGTACCTGAGGGAAAACTAGTTTGCCTCCGGCCATTTTGAGAAAACTTTCATCTTTTTCACTTAGAGTCTTGTGGATTTGGTAGGTGTGGTCTTGACCAAAGTAACGTTTTCCCAATTGGCAAGCCAATGTATTGACTTCGTCATTGGAGGTTAACGCCAATAGATTGCCAATGGTAAGCAGCGGCAATTCGTCGAGAAAGGCTTCATTGAGGGCGTCTCCCTTATAGGCGCCTAGACCTTGTTTTTTGGCTAAATAAATATCGTAGGAATCTCGATCGACCAAAACAGTTTCAACTGCGTTTTTTTTCATCCATAGAGCGATTTCCACGCCCAAGGGGTGAGCCCCGACAATCAAAAATCCACGTTTTTCTTCTTCCCGAACCTTGAGCCAGGCGGCTAGTGGCTTGCTCCACATGGCTTCGGTAAATACCGTTATCATAATGACTTGATAGGCCAAGATCTCAAATTGGGCCGCTTGATTCGAACCTTGTTTTGCGAAAACAATGGTTAATAAAGAGGCCATGGATGCGGCAACGATACCCCGGGGTCCGGTTAAGGAAAGGAAAATTTTTGGCGGAATGCCCATGTTGGAACCACTCATGGAAGTAAAGATGACCAGGGGCCGCACGATAAACATGATAGCTACCAAGAGAAAGATCACTGGCGTAGAAAATTGGATCAATAGATCCCAATTGAGATTGGCCGCCAACAATATAAACAAAAAAGAGATCATGACCCTAGTGATGAGTTCTTTAAATTGTTTGATTTCATAGAGGGCGGGGATCTGTGAATTTCCCAATATTAATCCCGCAAATACCAGTGCCAATAAACCCGAATCGGCAGCGGCGAGGTTTGATCCTTCAAAGATCAACAGTGCCACGGCAATGAGCATCAAATTACGAAAGGCCTCTTGTTTCGGGGGGTAGCGTTTTAGGATAAACGTCAGGACCCATCCAGATGCTGAGCCGATGAACCCGCCGACAACAGTAATAATAAGCAAGCGGCCCAAGGTATCTAGTATTGTGACCTCGGCATGGATCAAAAATTCGACGGTTAATATGGCCCCGATGACCACAATGGGTTCGAGAAGAATGGCTTCCCAATGCAGAATGGATCCAATGGGCTGTTTCAACGGTACCTTGCGTAATATTGGCGCGATGACCGTGGGGCCGGTGACACTCATTAAGACCGCGAATAAAAGGGAGATGCCCCAGGGCCAGTCGAAGAGCCATCGGGTGAGTAACATGATGCATATGACCGAAATGACCACTCCGATGGTCACCAGGTTGCGGATGGCACGCGAAGCTTTTTTGTACTGATTTAGGTTGAGGTGCATGGCCCCTTCGAACATGATCAGGGCGACACCTAATTCAATGATAACTGGAAGCAGGGAACCTAAACTTTGGGGCCTAACCCAATTGAGAAAAAAGGGACCTAGGAGAATGCCAAGAATCAAATAAAAGATGATGCTTGGCACCTGCAATCGCTCAGAGATGAGGATGGCCAGAATTCCCGCATTGAGCGACAATACGATCGTTTGGAGTGCAAAACTTTCAGGCATGTCAGGTCCTTAGGGGGCATCCTAAACGATTTTAGACCTGTTCGTCGAGTCGAGATTGCAAGGGTTTTTTTGTTAAAGAATTAGTCCTTGGCTTCTTCAAATTCCGCATCGACCACATCGTCATCCTTTTTGTCATCTTTGGCTGCTTCGTCGTTTGAATCTGTGGAAGCTTCAGGCTCTGCACTGGTTTCAGTGTTTTTGTAAAGTTCTTCGGCCATTTTATGGGAAAGTGTGGTCAATTTTTCCATACCGCTTTTGATTTGATCATTGTCTTTAGCCTCAATGGCCTTTTTCATTTCTTCAAGGGCCGACTCCAAGTCTTTAACAACCGATTCGCTGATTTTTTCTTTGTTCTCATTGAGGGTTTTTTCTGTACCATACACCAGGCTGTCTGCCTGATTGCGTCGTTCGATTTCCTCACGGCGGGTCTTGTCTTCTTCGGCATGGGTCTCGGCATCTTTTACCAAAGATTCAATTTCTTTGTCGTCAAGTCCACTAGAAGCGGTGATGGTGATGTGTTGCTTTTTATTGGTTGCTTTATCAAGTGCCGAAACGTTGACAATACCGTTGGCATCTAGATCGAAAGAGACCTCAATTTGTGGTACGCCTCGTGGAGCGGGGGGGATACCGTCTAAAACAAATCGACCTAAGGTGCGATTGTCTTTGGCCATTTCACGTTCACCCTGCAACACATGGACTTCAACACTGCTTTGACTGTCTGCTGCGGTACTAAATATCTGGGATTTTCGCGTGGGAATGGTGGTGTTGCGATCAATTAATTTGGTCATGACACCACCTAAGGTTTCAATGCCTAAGGAGAGTGGCGTCACATCAAGCAATAATACGTCTTTAACATCTCCGGAAAGAACTCCCGCTTGAACTGCCGCACCCAGGGCAACTACTTCATCGGGATTGACGCCCTTGTGGGGGTCTTTGCCAAAGAATTTTTTCACTTCTTCTTGAATGCGCGGAATACGGGTGGTACCGCCGACTAAGACAACTTCATCAATTTCAGAGGCTTTTTTTCCGGAATCCTTCAGGGCCAGCTTGACCGGTTCTAAACTTCTCAAAAAGATGTCTTCACACAAGGCCTCAAATTTCGCACGGGTGAGCTTGAGGTTCATATGCTTGGGGCCGTTCTGGTCGGCGGTCAGGAAAGGAAGGTTGACTTCAGTCTCAACGGCAGAACTTAGCTCAATTTTGGCTTTTTCTGCAGCTTCCTTCAATCGTTGCAACACCATGCGATCTTTGCTGATGTCGATCCCTTGGTCCTTTTTAAATTCTTCAATGAGGTATTCGATTAGTTTTTGATCGATATTATCCCCACCAAGATGGGTATCACCGTTGGTAGAAAGCACTTCCACCACATTTTCGCCCACCTCTAGAATGGAGATGTCGAAGGTTCCACCACCGAAATCGTAGACGGCAATGATTTCGTTTTTCTTTTTATCGAGGCCGTAAGCTAGGGCTGCGGCAGTGGGTTCGTTGACGATGCGTTTGACATCGAGGCCGGCAATTTTTCCGGCGTCTTTTGTGGCTTGGCGCTGAGAATCGTTAAAATAGGCGGGAACTGTGATAACCGCACTGGTTATTTTTTCACCCAAATAATCTTCAGCGGCTTCCTTTAGTTTCCGTAAAATCTTCGCAGAAATTTCAGGGGGCGAGTAGTCTTTGCTTTGGGATTCTACCTCTACATCGCCGTTTTTTGCTTTAACCACTTTATAGGGAACCATAGAGATTTCTTCGGAAACCTCGTCATATTTACGGCCCATGAAGCGTTTGATGGAATATATAGTGTTTTCCGGGTTGGTAATGGCCTGCCGTTTGGCCACTTGTCCTACCAAGGTTTCACCATCTTTTGTGAAGGCGACTACCGAAGGGGTGGTGCGAGTACCTTCTTGATTGGCGATCACCTTGGGTTCAGACCCTTCCATTATGGCTACACAGGAGTTGGTGGTACCTAGGTCGATACCAATGATTTTGTTGCTTGCCTTTGCCATGGGATTAATTCCTTTCTAAAAACCTAATAAAGTCTGGGGGGCCATATAAGTCGCCCTTCTGCCTTGTCAAGGCACCCGCTAGAATATTCTCTCTGATATTACTGAACTCACTGATCTTTAAGCGGAATTTCTTCGTCGTCTTCAAGTTCCTCTAATTCTTCGAGAAAGCTCAATACCTCTTGGTCGTTCAGATGACTTTTAGTCTCTTCTTGGTAATAAAGCTTTTCAATTTTCTGGATTTTCCGGCCCTCAGGTCCGGCTGCTACGAAGCGATCGGGATCTATCGGTGGCGGGGAGGAGGATTCGGCATTGGGTGGTACTGGACCTGAGTCCTCTACCTCTAATGGAGATTTTTCGTGGACCCAGACCTCTAATTTACGCAGTGGCGAGGCATATGCAGCCATGAGTTCCAATAACCATTCCTTAAATCTACGGTCGAATCGATATTCATCTTTGGCTTGAAAGCGGGGTTTGATTTCCTCGTCGATAATCTGATTCCACTGGGCGGGCTTCAAGGTGGTCTCAAACTTTAATACTTTCTGGTACATTTCGAGAAGCCACTTGTGGGGGCGAATACCGTCCTTCAGCCGCATGGGGTCAAAGGGCTTTTTGATATCGCCTTTAAATAAATATGGTGTGAATTTTGGCAATTGCTTGCGGTCGAGGCGATGCCAGCCTTCTTCTTGAGGGAGGTTTTTCAGCAAATCGAGCCAGCGGTCTTTGGGAAGTCGCCTGGGATCTACGAAACCATGGTCATAGAGGAGTTCCCAACGCTCTCGATTTACCCAGGAACTGGCCTCGGTTTCACCGGGCTCTAAAGCATCCCAAAAAACATCAATAATATCAAAATTTTCCATTTAAGGTACCAGGGTACAGTAGTTGACAATTTCGTCGTAATGATTATCTAAGCCCAGGATTACTATTTTCACTCCATATGGGTATTTCGTGAAGCGTTGTTATTATGAAATTTTAGAGGTCTCAAGAGAGGCCTCGGCCGATCTGGTCAAGCGAGCCTATCGAAAAAAGGCCCTGGAATACCACCCAGATCGCAATCCCGAACCCGAAGCCGAAAATCTCTTCAAAGAGGCCTCCGAGGCCTATGAGGTCCTAACCGACCCCGAAAAGCGTACCATTTATGACCAATTCGGACATCAGGGCCTCGATCAACGAGGCATGCACCACGGTTATTCCGATGTCACCGATATTTTTAGTCATTTTTCCGATATCTTCGAAGACTTTTTTGGCATGGGGACCTCCCGGCGTTCGCGCCGCGGCCGGGTTGGAAGGGATTTGCGCTATGCTTTGGCCTTAGAATTCATGGAGGCTTTTCATGGTGTCGAGAAAAAATTCAAAATAACCCGACCGGAAACCTGTTCTGACTGTGAAGGCAAGGGGCACCCGCCCGAAGTACAACCTCAATCCTGTGAATATTGCCAAGGAACCGGTCAACTCCTGCACAATCAAGGTTTTATTACTATTTCCTCACCCTGCGGCGCTTGTCAGGGTCGAGGGGCAACTATTTCAGAAAGGTGTGCCCCGTGTTCGGGTAGAGGCCAGGTCGAGGTTCAAAAAAATCTCAAGGTAAAGGTTCCTGCGGGGGTCGAAGACGGTATGCAATTGTGTCTGCGCGGTGAAGGTGAGGCGGGAAGTATGGGAGCCCCTGCCGGAGACCTTTATGTGGAATTATCGGTGCAAGTTGATCCTAGGTGGCATCGGCAGGGGAAGCATTTGATCATGGAACAATCCGTTGAGATGCCATTGGCGGCCCTGGGAGGGGAAATTTTCGTCGAAACCCCCGAAAAAGAGATGGCCCTGGAGATACCGGCTGGTGTGCAAAATGGAGAATTACTGCAATTAAAAAAAATGGGCATGCCTGACGTACAAGGCGGTTCTCATGGTGATCTGCATGTAAAAATAAATGTAAAAACTCCGACGAAATTGACATCTAAACAAAAAGAAATGCTTAAGAACTGGGATGAATCCAGTCCCAAAAAATCTTCCTTGTCCAAAAAATCGAAGAAGTCTAAAAAGTCTGGACTTTTCCGTTTCTAAAAAACCTGATTGGTTTCTAAAGCTTAAACCCAGTTTACCGATCGATCGTTTAACGCCCTAATCTATGGAATCGCCCACTAGAAGGAAACGTCATGACACAAGCAATGCAAGAAATTAGCGACCAGGTCAAAGCCTTCCAACCCCAAGTAGCCGCCATTTTAGAAGAAGCCGGTAAAGTTATGGTGGGGCAACGCTATATGATGGAACGGCTGTTAATGGGAATTCTGCTCGAAGGGCATATTTTGGTAGAGGGAGTTCCAGGGCTTGCCAAGACTACTGCTGTAAAAGCCTTGTCGAAGGTCTTGCATGCCAAATTTCAAAGGATTCAATTTACCCCCGATTTACTACCGGCTGATCTCATTGGTACTCAGGTCTATAATCCTAATACCCAAGATTTTACGGTAAAGCAGGGGCCGATTTTCTCAAACATCATATTGGCCGATGAAATCAACCGAGCTCCTGCCAAGGTACAAAGTGCACTCCTCGAAGCTATGCAAGAAAGACAGGTCACCATCGGCAATACGACCTTTATTTTAGAACGGCCCTTTGTCGTCTTGGCCACGCAAAACCCCATCGAGCAAGAAGGCACTTATCCTTTGCCCGAGGCTCAGGTGGATCGCTTCATGCTCAAGCTGAATGTGAATTACCCCACCCCTGACGAAGAAATTACCATCATGGATCGTGCTTTCGGGGAAGTGATGAGTCGGGTTGAGCCGCAAATTCAATTAGAGAAATTGTCAGAAATTCGTCAGTTGATTGGGCGAGTCTATGTGGATCCTAAAATTAAGGATTACATCGTTCGAATCGTCATGGCCACCCGAAATCCCGAATCCGTGGATAAAAACTTGAAACCTTATATTCAATTCGGTGCCTCGCCGCGGGGAAGTATAAATCTAAATTGGGTGGCTCGCTGCCGAGCTTTTTTTGAAGGCCGTGCCTTTGTCACACCGCAAGATGTGAAGACTATGGCTCTCGATGTATTAAGGCACCGCATATTACTGACCTACATGGCCGAGGCTGAAGAGTTGACCACCGACGAAATTTTAAAACGTATTTTGGAACAGGTAGAAGTACCCTAATTATGCTACCTCCGGAAATATTACGAAAAATCAAACGAATCCAACTGAAGACCAATTATCTGGCCAACGAAATTTTTGCCGGTGAATATGAAAGTGCCTTTAGGGGCCAGGGCATGGAATTCGAAGAGGTTCGGGAATACCAACCCGGTGATGAGATACGCACTATCGACTGGAACGTAACGGCACGAATGGGACGGCCGTTCGTAAAGATCTACCGAGAAGAACGAGAGATGACGGTAATGATCATGGTCGATCTGAGTGGTACCCTTGATTTTGGTACGCGGCGTCGTTTCAAAAGAGAAACCGCAGCTGAAATCGCTGCGGTATTGGCTTATGCGGCCGTGAAAAGTAACGATAAAGTTGGACTGATATTATTCACCGATCAAGTGGAACGGTACATTCCGGTGAAAAAGGGTAGGGGTCATGTCTACCGGGTTATTCAAGAAGTCCTAACCTATCAACCTAAAAGAAAAGGCACTAATCTGAATGTACCCCTCGAATTTTTGATGAGAGTGATGCATCGACACAGTATCACCTTTTTAATCTCTGATTTTTTAGATGACGGTTACGAACAAGCATTACGAATTGCAAGAGAACGGCACGATCTAGTGTGCTTGCAAATGTTTGATCCCGCCGAACGCTACTTGCCTAAAATGGGATATGTCTTGATGGTAGATTCAGAAACCGGCCAAGAAGCTAGGGTCAATACTTCCTCAAGACACTATCCACAAAATTTATAAAATACCGCGGCTAAAGTAATAGAAGA
>JAJFLL010000246.1 GCA_021772695.1 Deltaproteobacteria bacterium | reverse complement strand
CAATCGTCATCCGGTTCCCTTACTAAAGGAAGTAGATTACTTCATACTTGCAGCAAGTCTGGCCAAAGAATCAAAAAATATTTTTCGTGAGTACCTGGGAGACGGACTGGTCCCAACTAGAAGCGCCTCGGGAAAGAGTTTTTTTAGATCAAAAAGCATCCCCTTTCCGCCTGATCATTTTAAAACATTAAAGGGTCTTACCCATCGCGACCTTTCCCATCACCCAAAGGTGTATCAATATATCAAAAAGTGGTGCGTATAATCGATATATTGCAGGCTTTTTATATCTTAGTTTCATTAAATTGACAGACCGACAGTGATTCCCTAGCATACCTTCTTTTGCAATCAATAAAAGGAGCTATGGCATGGCTAACCCCACCGTTGCCGAAAACATCGTTGATATTCTGGTGCATGTAGGTGTCAAACAGGTCTTTGGAGTCGTGGGCGATGCCCTAAATAGTTTTACCGATGCCATTCGCCGCAAACCGGGAATTGATTGGATCGGGGTGAGACACGAAGAGGTGGCGGCATTTGCTGCCGGTGCTCAAGCTCAAATCACCGGAACTCTTGGAGTCTGCGCTG
Source organism: Deltaproteobacteria bacterium (assembly GCA_021772695.1). Taxonomy (GTDB): domain Bacteria; phylum UBA10199; class UBA10199; order DSSB01; family DSSB01; genus JAJFLL01. The sequence goes on along the minus strand of JAJFLL010000246.1, from coordinate 11,955 downwards.
GTACGGTGGGTCCGGGGGCTATTCATTTACTCAACGGACTCTACGATGCCAAGAAAAGTTACGCGCCGGTATTGGCCATCACCGGGCAGGTTCCTCTGGCTGAACTGGGCAGTAATTATTTCCAAGAGGTCAACCTAGACAATCTATTCCGAGATGTTTCAGTTTATAATCAAACCATTGTGACACCTCATCAGGTACCACGGGTGGTTCAATTAGCCATTCAGTCGGCCATGGTCCATAAAGGGGTGTCCACCATCACCCTGCCAGGCGATATCGGTTTGGAAAAAATACCCAATGACGGTGAGGTGGATTTCTTTTTTAGGAGTTGTGAGACTGAGCCAGTGCCTTGGGAATTAGAAAAAGCCGTCGCATTAATCAATGGCGGCGAAAAGATTACCGTGTTGGCGGGTGCCGGTTGTCGGAACGCCCGTGAAGAAATTCTAGCCCTGTGTGAAAAGCTCAAATCTCCTCTAGTGTATGCACTGCGAGGTAAGGAAATCCTAGAAGCCGACAATCCCTATGCCGTCGGAATGACAGGTCTCATTGGGACACCTGCCGGTGCCGCAGCCTTGGATTCTTGCGACGTCTTACTATTAGTCGGCACGGACTTTCCTTATCGAGACTGGTACCCGAAACATAAAAAGGTGATTCAAATTGATAATAAGGCCGATCATCTGGGCAGGCGGCATAAGATCGACGTGGGGCTCATCGGTGGGGTGAGAGGAACTCTTCGTGCCTTGGTTCCTCAGTTAAATGCCAAAACAGATCAATCTCATTTAAAGATCGCTCAAGAGAAAAAACAAAAGTGGGAATCAAAATCCTACAAACACACCTCCTTAGAAAAACATGCCAAGCCACCGGTTCGCCCAGAATTAGTGGCGCAAAGTTTGAGCGATTTAGCAGCAGATGATGCGGTATTTACCGCGGATGTGGGCATGTGCACGGTCTGGGCCGCCCGCCATCTGCAGATGAAGCGAGGCCAACGTCTCTTGGGATCCTTTAACCACGGATCCATGGCCAATGCCATGCCCCAGGCCCTTGGTGTACAAGCCATAGACAAAAACCGCCAAGTGATATCCCTGTCAGGCGATGGCGGATTATCCATGTTGATGGGGGATCTGATTACGGCGGTTAGTTATGACCTGCCGATAAAGGTGGTGGTGTTTCATAACAATCGTCTGGGTATGGTTAAGTTAGAAATGGAAACAGGTGGTGTTCCCGAATACGGGACCGTGCTAAAAAATCCCAATTTTGCCAAAGTGGCGGATGCCATGGGTCTGACGGGTATTCACGTTACCGATCCGGCCGAAGTGAAAACTGCTTTAAAACGGGCCCTTGAAACCGATGGGCCCGTATTGGTCGATGTGGAGACCAACCCCGATGAGCTTTCCTTTCCGCCCAAATTTTTACCCGATAAGGCATGGGGTTTCGCACTGGGAAAAATTAAAGAAACTCTGACGGGTTACCGCGACCCGTTTAAATAATTAAATGGAAAATTTCGAATTTTAAGAACTGTGATCACTAAAATAAAAACTCTTATCCTAGTTTTTATCCTTTTGTTGGGATTGGGTTCGACTTCATTCGGCCAAACTCAAGAAAAAATTCCAAAGCCCACATCAGAAGAAAAAACCATATCTCTAAATAGTAGTTCCAATCAAGATAAGGCCATTGGACAAAGACTTCGAGATATCTTCACCCAAATTGACTCCTTAAAAAAGGTTGAAGTCAAAGTAAATAACGGGGTGGTCACTTTAAGCGGTGAAGTACCTTCTAAAAGTGCTTCGGAGCAAGCTGCACAATTAACTCAACAAGTTGATGGGGTGGTAGAGGTCGAAAATAATCTAGTTTTATTCAAGCAATTAGATAAACAAATTTCTGTTTCGCTCGAACGGGTCAAGGCGATGGGGAATGACTTCCTTTCCCGATTACCTGTATTTGGGATCGCCTTACTGGTCATTCTGTTATTCTTCTTTTTAGGAAAGGCGATTACCAGTTGGAAGGGATTGTTTAAGAGGATCACGCCAAATCCATTCATAGCCACCATCATTCAATCCTTGGTACGTGCAGGGTTTCTATTTACAGGATTATTATTGGCTTTCGAAATTCTCGACGCCACCGCCTTTCTTGGTACCTTACTTGGAGCTGCCGGTTTAGCCGGTTTGGCGGTAGGTTTTGCCTTAAAGGAAACCGTTGAGAATTACCTGGCGAGTATCTTGTTGAGTCTTCGCCAACCTTTTGCTCCGAACGATCATGTAAAAATTTTGGAGCACGAAGGTATAGTGGTTCAATTAAATACGCGAGCCACTATTTTAATGACCTTAGATGGTAATCATTTACGTATTCCCAACTCTCAAGTCTTTAAAGGGGTCATCCTTAATTTTTCACGTAATCCCCAACGACGTTTAGGTTTTCAGATCGGCGTGGATACCCAGTTGAAATTGTTTAAGGTGCAAAAACTTGGGGAAACTACCCTGTTGAATCACCAGGCCATATTAAGAGATCCTCCTCCAACGGTCTGGGTTCAAGAAATGGGTGATTCCAATGTGGTTTTGCAATTTTTTGCCTGGATGGATCAGCGTGAATTTGATTTTTTTAAGGTAAGGAGTGAAGCTATTCGAATTGTCAAAAAGGCATTTGACGAAAGTGGCATTATCATGCCCGAGCCTATTTATAATGTGAAGCTTCAGGGAATCTCCTCTGAAAAACCCATTGGTGAGCTAGCTACAAAAGATAAAAAAATTAAAATAGAGAAGGAACTACTGGGTGCAACGGAAGATGCGGAGCCAGATATTTCAGTAGAGGATCATTTAGACGCCCAAATTGCCGAAGAGCGAAGGGGCAAGGGCGCCGACGACCTATTAGACGAAAATAAACCCCAAGAATATTGAGTAAAACGGTAGCTTTAGGGTTGGGTCATTAACTCCATGATTTTATGTTTTGAAGACTGTGCGTCTTGATAACCCAATTCGAATAATTCCTGTAAATATTGCGGCGCAAAAGTTAGGTAACTTAGCAGATCTCTGCCGGTCCTGGGATCAACATCTAAAAGACGTATCATTAATTTTTCGAAAGCGCTGAATTGGAATCGACCTTTTTTTTGTGACCTAAACCATCGAAAGTAAATATTACTCACAAACTCTGATGGTGTAATTTCTAAGGCCTTTATTTTTTTCCATTGGTGATTGCCGGCCAGCCCTTCCATTTTTTCCTTTTTCATTCTCGCATTTATTTTATCGATAAAATCATTTCCGTATTCCAATTTTCCCAAGTCTAACAAATGATTAATGCGACTTAATTGTTCTAAATCATACTGAATATGATCCAGAAACATCCCGTTGAGAATGCTTCCTAGCTGCATGGCCAAAGTGGGAATTACCGTGGGCCTTTTTTTGACGGTAACGGTTTTCTTCTTTGTTTTTCTTGTTGTGGAAGGCCGATGACGTAGGCCGATGATCAAAAGGCGTTCGGCACCTAAATGAATAGCGGGCGACATGGGCGTAAAGAGGCGAAGCCCGCCGTCCATATAATAATTCTTACCAATGGCCGTGCTTGGAAAAAGCATGGGAATGGCTGAGGAGGCCATGGCGTGTTCGACCTTCAGCGGACCCGTGTGGATCTTTTGTCGTCCCGTATAGCCAATATCATGCTTTTTCTGCAAAAAGATCTCTGGGTGACCGTTGCCCATATTTGTGGCGGTTAGGGCAACGGCATCAATGGGCCCATTTTCGATGTTGGCATTTAGGGCTTTCCAGTCGACGTTTTTAGTCAAAAGTTCTTGTAGGGGAAAGGTATTTAAAATGGAGCGAAGATGGGGACCTTGTCTGCTAAATATTTTAAGTGGGTCTATGGTTAGTAGGTTTCCCACCATGCCACGCAAGCTGGATTGTAGAAATGAGCCCACTGCGCGTAAATCTCGACGGTAAATGTGGTCCTGATTTAGGGAAAACCATAAATCTTTAAGACGTTCCCCTTGTTTTAGGGGGTCATGGGCATGAGAGGCCATAAATAATGCATTGATGGCCCCCACGCTGGTTCCGGTTTGGATGGGAAAATTAGTCTGGCGAAAATTTTTAGGCAGTCCGGAACGTATATAATAGAGAACGCCGGCTTCGTAGGCCCCGCGAGCCCCCCCTGCCGAAAGTACTAATCCTAGTCGACTCATAAAAACCAGGGATGATGCCAGGATTTACATGGGATGTGGAGTAAAAAGTTTTTCAAAAATTAAGTTCTCTCCCAAGGTCACCATGAGATCATGGGGTAGCTGTAGTCCTTTCTTCCAACAAGGAATATAGACTGGGGAGTACATACAGAGTCAGCAGAGTCGAAGAAATGATACCACCGATGACCACGGTCGCCAGGGGCCGTTGGATTTCCGAGCCTACTCCTTGTGAAAGCATCATGGGTAAAAAACCAAAGGCTTCCACTAAGGCGGTCATCAAAACCGGTCTTAGCCGGCTCAAGGCGCCTTTTTTTACCAATTCATCGCCACTAAAACCCTGGTTTTCCAAATCGTTATAAAAATTAATTAAGACCACCCCATTGAGCACGGCGATTCCGGTTAAAGCGATAAACCCGATGCCTGCCGAAATGCTAAATGGCAACCCATTCAAGATCAAACCCATGACACCGCCCACTAGGGCTAAGGGGATACAAGTTAGAATCATTAAAGTTTGCTTCATGCTTTTGAAGGCGGCGTAAATCATGAATAGGACCAAAGCCAAGGCGAGGGGAGTGAGTAGCATAAGTCTAGAGCGGGCATTCAGCAGATTTTGAAAATTGCCTCCCCATTCCAGATATATTTTAGCGGGAAGGGTGATTTGTTTCTCGACGGCTTGGCGAGCCGCCTTGACGAAACTTTCTGTATCTCGGCCTCTGGGGTTTACTAAAACGGCTACCCGGCGACTGGCCTGTTCTCTCATGATGGAATCATAGGTTTCATTAAAGGATACCTCAGCGACCGTCGCAAGGGGAACGGTCGCATCAGGTGTCATGCCTACGGGTAATTGTTGAATTTTAGACAGGTCGCTTCGTTGCTCTTCTGCTAATCTAATCATGATGGGAAAGCGTTGAAATCCTTCGAAGAGGAATCCCACGTTGATTCCGCCTAAGGCGACCTCGACGGTTTCTAAAATTTCTTGGGTGGAAATTCCTAAATTATTAATAACATCATTTTTGGGTTCAATCTTTAATAAGGGCACCATTCCTTGCATTTCTAATTCGACTTCGCCGGCTCCGGGGATGGTGCGTATGAGGTCGGCAATCTGATCGCCAATAGAAATTAAAGATTCTAAGTTATCACCGAAAACCTTTATAGAAACATCGGCCCGAACCCCTTCTAATAATTCGTTAAACCGGACTTGAATCGGTTGACTGATTAAAAATCTTTGCGCGGGTATTTCTTGCAATAATTTCTGCCGCATCGCCTGGGCCAGTTGAGTTTTATTTCGCTTTTTCCCATTAACCATGGGCCACTGATCTTGGTGTTTTAGCATGACATACGTATCGGAAAGATTGACTCCCATAGGGTCGGTCGCGATTTCTGAAGTGCCAATTCTCGAAAATACCGTTTCGACTTCAGGGAATTCCAAAAGCAATTCATCAGAAAGTTTTTCCAATTCAATAGAACGATCGATGTCGATGTTAGCTGGACGGACAAATTGAAAGGTCAGCGAACCTTCCTCAAGTTGGGGAATGAATTCTCCTCCTAGGGTAGAAAAGAGAAATACTCCTAAGCCAACACTGAGAACCGCCAAAAATAACACTGCTTTTCTAAAGCGTAGGGCCCAGCCTAACGAAATTTGATAGAGTTTACGGAGAGCCTTCATCAACCAGGGTTCCCGGTCCTTGGCATCCCGAGGCAATAGATATGAGGCGAGGGCGGGCGCGGTGGTGAAGGAGAGTGCTAAGGCCATCATGATGGCGATGGCAAAGGTCGCAGCCATGGGTCGAAACATTTTCCCTTCGACTCCGGTAAGAAATAAGATGGGAATAAAAATAACCACAATAGTTAATTCACCAAAACCGGCGGATTTACGTACTTGGACCGTTGCCTCCCAAAGCGTCGTTTTTATTTCATGGGGTAATAATTTTCTCCCCAGTTTTTTTGAATGCTCCTGGATTTTACTCACCGAGTTATCAAGAACGATGACGACGCCATCCACCAAAATTCCGAAATCAAGGGCTCCCAAACTCATTAAGTTTCCGGATATCCCAAAAATTTTCATGCCAATAAAGGTTAACAATAATATTAAGGGAATGGTGATGGCTGTAATCAAGGCCGCGCGTAAATTACCCAATAACAGGAAGAGAATGAGAATGACTAATGCCGCTCCCGTGGTGAGATTGTGTTTGACGGTGTTTAAAGTGGCATTCACTAGCGTGGACCGGTCGTATAGAATATTAATTTGAAAGGCCTCGGGTAAATCCTTTTGTATTTCTTCTAGTTTTTCCCGAGACAATTTTGCAACCGTACGACTATTTTCTCCGATAAGCATCAATACCGTTCCTAAAACCTCTTCATTGCCATTGACCAAAGCTGCTCCGGTTCTAAGGTCTTTTCCCAACTGAACCATGCCGATATCGGCAACCGTAATGGTTCTAAGGTTGGCCAGGGTTTTGACGGGGACATTCCAGATGGCGTCCATATTGTTAAATAAGCCCGTCGCCTGGATCAGTATTTGTTCGCCCGATTGTTGAACATAACCGCCGCCTACATTTCGGTTGGTTCGGCTAAGTGCTTCCTGGATATCGCTAAAATGAACCCCCCACTGCGCCATGTTTTGAATATTGGGTTGAATGTGGAATTGTTTTTCATAACCACCGATGGTGTTTACTTCGGTGACTCCTGGTACGGTCAAAAGGCGAGGGGTAATAAACCATTCCTGCAAGGCTCGTAATTGCATCAGCTGTTGAATTCTTGCCTCACCCTTGGCTGGAGTCTTGGCTTCTACAGAATAGTATAAAATTTCGCCTAAGCCGGTACTAATGGGCGCCATATCCGGATGGACACCCTCGGGTAGATCTTTGCCTAATTCTTGTAGTCTTTCTGAAACCAGTTGTCGGGCAAGATACAGGTCGGTGTCTTCTTGGAAGACTACGGTAACTTGGGACAATCCAAACCGGGTAATGGAACGAATTTGGTTGATGCCGGGGATTCCTCCCATGGCGGTTTCAATGGGAAAAGTGACGTAGCGTTCCACTTCTTCAGGAGCGTACCCCTTGACCCGCGTATTGATTTGTACCTGAATATTGGTGATATCGGGAACCGCGTCGATGGGTAGATTTTGAAAACTCCACCAACCAAATATTGCTAAACCCAGGGTGAAGAATAGAACAGCTCCCCGGTTTTCAATCGAAAAGCGAATGACTTTGCTAATCATGCTGTTCTCCTGATAATTCCATATCAATGACCCGAAGTAGTGATGTTCCATTGACGATGATTCTGTCTCCCGGTTGGAGGAAATCATTCGGAATATTCAATTTGAGTTTCTCTTGAACATGGCTATCGATAGGTATTCGCTCAATCCACCCGTCCCGCATGCGAAATACAGAAGGTTTGCCTTGTACCCAAACGACTACATCTTTAGCTGCAAGCAACACTTCACCGCGCTGCAAGGTCTGGGTTTTGATGTTCATGCGGCGGGTTGCCGCCATGCCCAAACGAAAACCTTTGAGTTCGTCATAGGCCACCACAGCATAGGCATCGCCTACCTGAGCCCGGCCAGTTTCTCCCGTGGCACTATGAGGGTAAGTAGCCCCGAGGCTTCCGAAGAAAAAACCAATAAATCCTAAAAATGTAATCATTATCATGTTGCTCAAAGTTTTTTCTCCATGATGCTGCCTTCTAAGGCATAGATGGACCAAAGAGCAGATAGTGCTTCTAATTCTAATTGGTTTCGGTCCCTGGTTAGATCGACCAACTGGCGGTGAGTTTCTACTACTAGCGAAGTTTCCACGATGCCGCTAAAAAAATGTTGGTGTAAACGGTGGTGCCTGTTTTCTAATTCATTAAGGTTTGAGGAATTTTTCAGTTGATTTACCGTCAAGTGGTAAATTTTTACGTATTCATTAAAATCCCATTGGCTTTCTTGTTTTTGTAACATCAGATTCCGTTCGGCAAGTTTGACATCCTTAGCGGCAACCTCTTTGCCGCCTTTATTGCGATTTAATAAAGGTAGGGGAAGCGCTACGCCGAACCCATAGCCAAAGCCTAGATCCTGAGAGGACTCATATTTTACTAAGGGGCCTACATTGAGGTTGGGCCACGCCTCTGAATTGGCCAAGGTTTGTTCGGTGAGGGCAACGCGATGGTCCTTTTCTGCTTTGGCTACTGCGGCGGGTTTTAATGAATTTTGGTTATTTAAATTTGGCCAAGAAACGGGAGCCTTAGGTAGGCATTTCATGATTCGGTTTGTGGTTAGGGACGTGAACCTTTTTATAGAATGGGCCAATGCCGTTTGTTCCCGAAGGATCGAGGCCTTGCGAATTTCATAATCCTGAGTGGCCAATTGGAATATGTTTAGTGAAACCTCTTGGTGTGGTGTCAGGATTTTTCGAACTTTATACTGCCTTTCGATTTGCTGGAAAGTTGTCAACGCCTCAGAAATCAAATCGATTTCAGAAGAAATTTGCTTTAATCGATATAGGCTCAATACCATTTTAATAATGATGTTTTCCTGGAGCTGTCGCATTTCTGAATCCGACACGCCCTTTTGTGCCAGGGCCTTTTGAATGCGAGCCTTTCGCTTTCCGCCTAGCTCAAATGGGAAACCTAAGAATATCTCTCCTTCAATCCGGGTGTCTGCTTCAGGTTCCCCAAAGGTCGTTTCATAGGAAAAATCCGGGTTGGGCCGTTGGCCTGCCAGCTTTTCTAGAGAAGCATCCCGATTAATTTTGAGGTCTTGTTTTTGAATATCCGGATGCCTTTGTAAGGCACATTGGATCAATTCATTGGGGTTATTCGGTTCGGTGCAGGCATCCATCCCCTGTGCAGTGGCCACAATGGAAATTATTAGGGTGAAAGAAATGCACCATCCCGTGATCTTATAAAAAACCATGGGGACCTCTCTTGGGCGTCTTCATGGATTTATTCTGTGAAGTCGTGTTCCCGAAGTGTGGGCAAAAAATGAACAAACTTTACTAGGATTGGGACAGAGTAGTGGGAGGCTTAAAAAGTAAGAAAGCCAGGTGATTACGAGGTAGATTGACTATTGTTGCGAAACAAGTTTCGGAGCCTTGTGGTATGGACAAGGTAAAAGTTGTGCCGCCAAGGATGCGACAATGGCCAAAATGACATTGGTGGTCGGCGCAATTCTCATCATCGCAGTCATTTTTGCAGGGCACTTCTGTATTTTTTTCTGAGGAGTAGCCCCAGGTATCATTGGCTGAGGCCATATCGGTGGCCTGGCGAACCTCTAGGGGGCGGTTGTCATGGGACAAAGCAAAAATGCCGGGAATCAGGTTCCAGATACAAACCAATAAAATGGGATACCGAAATAACCGGAGAAGCATAGGGGATTGTTACAGTATTGTTTTTAAGGAGTCAATATTGGACTTAGTGTTGATTATTCTATCTTAAAGCATCCGCCTAAATAGCTGGGGTTTTTTAAAAATAGGTGGAAGGGCTTACCCAAGCCTTCTATTTGCAGGTCTTTGGTATCGGGATTGAAACCGAAGAGCTGAAGGCGAGCATTTAGGCGTTGTCGGTCAAAACCACAGCGTTTTTGGTCACGAAGGTTTAATGTAGTTTGGGATTCTTCACCGCTGATAAATATATCTCTAAATCTAATTTGACGTGTTCCGTTTTCCTCAAGGTCCCTTAATACGCCGATTTGAACTCGTGCATTGACCATTTTGGCCTTTTTGGAAATTTGCAGGGGATGGATGATTCCGCCTGGTAGACGCACCCACAAGCTGCCGTGCAGATCTCCTTGCAATCGAATTTCACCTAACTTGGCATCGAGTATTTCAAGCGAAGGGGCTTGGCCCGACACGTGAGTACTTCTCTGAATATCCATTTGATGGACGTTAAATCCAATTTCTTTCAAATCAATATTTAAATGAGTTTTTATTTTTTTTGCGGCCTTGCCCAAGTTTTTTTCCAAATCGGACCAGCCTGGAACCATGGAGGTATCTTGATGAAATACCACCCTGCCGGAAGTGCCGCGAATTTTTAATGGCTCATCCTTTTTGGTTTCTTTGATTTGCGCACGACCTGATTGTGGCCATACGGTAAGGGCTGAATTTCCAGTCACTTCTGCATCGCCGATTTCGGTGCGAACATATCCATGAAGTTTATTGGAATCAACCAATAGCCGAAGACTTGGAATTTGAGTCGAGAAATTTCCTTTGAGTTGAAAATAGCCTTCATCTTTGCTGTCAAGTCCCGTGCTGAGAACACCGCTTCCAATCAGGCGGTTAAATTGCAGCCACGCGACCTCTGCCCCATCCTTTTGGTATTGTAGGCTTCCGGTGGCCCGCCCAGAAATGTTTCCCCGAAGGTGGGGAAAACCCTTTTTGAAATGAAGGCGAAACTTGCTGATGACGGCCTCATCACCGGGAGAGGTACGAAATAAAATCCCCATACCCTCCAATTCTCCCTGGCGTGCCGTGAGCTTTTCTGCATAGACCCGCGGAGCCCCGTCTTGAAAAGCCAACCAAAGATTTTTTAGGCTATAGCCCTTTTTTAAGGTGAAGCTCAGATTCTTTTGGGGATCGTTCGACAGGTTTTCGATACGAAAACCGTGGCTATCTAATTTGGCGATATGGGCCTTGGTAGCCGATAGATCGGAAAAATCAAATTTCCAGGATAATTCCAAGGGCGGAGGATTTTCTTGAAGCCGGGTAAGTCGCACCGTACCGTCGGAGTGCTTGATCTCGATGGATTTAAGTCCCCAGATTTTCATCTTGGGCCTTTCTAATCCCCCGGTGAGTACAAGGCGATGTTCTTCATTGGCTCGTTTGGGTGCGAATTTTAGCGTGACGGGTCCCACTTTAATTTCTTGATTGCTAAAATCACCGGTGATGTGGACCTTCCCCTGATCGAAGAGCGGTACGATTTGATCCAAGGTGGTGGCTTGGCCGATTTCTTTGAACCCTTCCGTTTGATCGTGGGTGAGCATTTGTTCGAGAATGTCGGTGACTTGCCAAGAGTATTCGGGAATGGAGTTGCGCAAATTGTATCCGGGGCCATTGACGAGGTGGGGCGGAATTTTACCGGCCTCGACCAAGCCCTCTTGGAGGTCTCGTTCAATGGGAATGAAAAGAAATTTGGCCTCGCCCACGATTTTTCGGCTTTGGGGATCCATTTCCACCGAAAGCAGGCGGTACATGGTGAAGATGCCGATGATGGGAATATGTTGAATCACTTCAGCCGCCGCATTGGGAAAAGTATTGGGACCCCAATAGGGATCAAATCTTAATTGGGCGGCGTCGAGACGACCTTGTCTACCCAGAACGATTCGGGCGTGGGTCTCTACCCGGCGTCCGCCTTGGGCCTTATTGAGAACAGGAACATTTAGATCGGCCTCAAGTTTAAAGTCTTTTAATTGTGTGAATACCTCATAGAGCAGGTGAGAAAAGGCGGCCTTCGGCGGCGGAGGTAATTTTAGAGGGGCGCCCAAGGGAGTGAGACCCCAAAGGCCGGAGCTGCCCAGAAATGAGGGTGAAGGATTTGGTCGAATTTTTGCCAGAGGGCTGGAGATAAGTTTGGCCATAGGCGGCAGGTCGCCTGGATCACAAAGGTAACTATCTTTGGGCCTGGATTGCGGTTTGATTGCGGAATGGGGAGGGGTGTTTATTGTGGCCGATCTTCTCTGGTCCAATAATGCACCCGATGAAAATTGTTTCAGCGGTCGACAGGTCACGGCGTCCTTCCTTTTTTCACGGACGGGCCTTCCAAATGAGCGCGAAGCATTCGCCAAAACGATTCCATGCTCAAGGGTTGGCGGTCGGCAA
>JAJFLL010000245.1 GCA_021772695.1 Deltaproteobacteria bacterium | reverse complement strand
AAGCCGTATTGTTAAACTTTTGGGCCACCTGGTGTGGGCCGTGCCGCCAAGAAATGCCTTCCCTAGACAAACTCTACAAAAAATTTGCCCATCGTGGCTTCGTTGTTCTTGGAGCTAGCGTAGACGAAGAAGGCTGGAGTTCCATCGAGTCTTTTTTAAAGGTCATTCCAGTGAGTTTCCCCATTGTAGTGGATGAAGGGCAAGCCATTGAGAAATATGAAATCTTTCGCATTCCCGAAACCTATTTGATTGATCCGGAAGGAAAGATCGCGGGCAAGGTAGTCGGACCTCAAGACTACAATCAGGAAGTATTCTACAATAAAGTAGAACGCCTGTTGCCTGATATTAAAAAGATGCCTTAGGCGTTGGCCGGAAAACTGGATTTATGGGGGACGATTTGATTGTGTTGGTCCACTAGCACCACCACGGGAATATGAGATTGAGACTGTTCTTCGGGTAGGGCGAAGAAGCTAGTGATAATAACGATATCACCCTTTTTGGCTAGATGAGCTGCGGCGCCGTTGATACAAATGGTGCCCGAACCGCGGGGGGCGGGCAGGGTGTAAGTCTCAAAACGGTTGCCATTGGTGACATCCCAAATATGCACATGTTCGTGGGGCAAAATATTGGCCGCTTCGAGAAGATTTTCATCGATAGAAATGCTACCTTCGTAATGGAGGTCGGCATCGGTAACCGTGACCCGGTGGATCTTGGACTTTAACATGGTCCTAAACATAATATCCTCAGACTAATCGGGCCAAACCGGAGTGTCAAGTGAGCAGGATCCTTAAAGAATTAGTATTGAGAACTCAACACTTCGCCAAGGAAATCGCCCATTACGGGCGCCTCGGAAAGGTGGCCTCCCAACGGGGATTTTTACGTCGGGAGAAAAAAAAGCTCCTCTTAAAATTAGGTGAGAAGTGCTTGGAGCGCTTAAAAAAAGGTGAAGTGCAGGACCGGGAATTGATACGCCTGGTGGGCCCCATTGAGAAAATTGAGGGCCTCCTCGCCGATTCCGACTACGGCGGTCAAGGGGGGCGGGAATTCAGCCGATCCCCAGCAGGTCGTGCCAAGGCCGGTAAGAAAAAGCGGCGGCGCAAATCCCACGACTAAGGCCTAAAATAGATGGACCAAAAGGCTTGCTCGAATTCGCGAATGGGAAATTGCCCATTGACCGCTCCCAAACTCAACCCATTGGGGTCACCGTCTGCGGTGATGAAACCGTGTTCCAAGGAAAAGCTCTGATCGCGATAGGGTCCAAAAGTTTTTTGTTGAGCGCCGCTGACCTTGACTCCGGTTCCATAAATATCTGAGACCGGAAATTCTTTTGGATTCCCTCCTTCATACAGATAATCGGCATGGGTGGGAGTCATGAAAAATTCAATTTGTTTCGCAAATCGATTCCAGTGCACCTTATCTTGCAAAAAATATTGTGAGACCTGAAGCGGCAAGTCCCACTTCGCTGCATGTGCCGAGGCGTAGATTTGCTGTAACTTAATGGGTAGGTTAGTAGCAGGAGTTTCATGGGGAGAGACCTGATTCTGCCCAAAAGACTGGTTTCCAGTTTTCCCCCAACGATGGCCTGCAAAAAGAGTGGCTGCCAACAGATGATTCCCCATCAAGTAGGCCTCGGTCAATGCGGGGAAATTGTGGCGGCCTTCCATTTGTTTTAATTCGGGTACCCATTTTCCAGGGTTTTGCAGGATCTCGGAAAATGTCGCCATTTCTTCAAAGTCCCTGAGTCCGGTGAGGCCATAATTTCCGAATTTTAGGGCACTGGGCCAATGACTGAGGCGCCCCATCCCCATTCGGCTGGTATGAAAAAACGTCAAATCCGGCATCCAAACGAATCGTCCCTGATCGTCGGTATATCGAAGTTGTTGTGGTTGTTCCAAATTGTGAAATAACCGAATGGGAACCGTATGAAACCAACCGCGGCGGGCCAATAGAAATGCATCGTAGATGGAACGGGTCAAGCCCGACATGAATGCAGCGTCCTCGCCTGTATGGGTATCGAGATATCGGTAATACCGAGCGGGTACCCTAAGAGGAATGGCGTTTTTTTTTCGGGATAGTTTTAACATCAAGGGTTGCCCCATTTCATCCCGGTATATTTTAGGAAGCTCACTTTTTAACACCAGTCCCGATTTTTCCACGGCGTCTAGCCAATGGATTTCCCGACTTAGTTCCTGCTCGCTCTGGTCATAGTGTTTAAACTTTAAGGCCAAGAGCTCCGTGGAATCTTTTAAAGCATATACTTGCGTGCGTCCGAAGGTCTTGGGTTCGCCGACGGTACCCCACTTTGATAGTAAACCAGGTAGCTCCCCCGTAGGAATTTTTACCAAACTAGCTCTACCCGGAAAAGACGTCGAGGTTAACGGGTGGGCTTGGGGTTCTCTTAAATGTGCACCCATAAATAATGAGGTGGTGGAGAGGCCGTCACCGCTGTCGCCGAATTCAATGGCCTTTAAACCCAGGTGTTGGAACAAACCCCGGGCCATGGCCTGATGGGGTCCCGTGGCTGTAGCGGCACCCAAGAGGACGGCAGCACCGTAGATACGGTCGCCATCGGAAGTTTGTTTAAGCTGTTCGAGCAATAAATTAAAATCTGGTTGGGTCAGGTGTTCCCCTACGGGAAACCCGCCGCGATCGAGGAGGCGAGCGGCCGCCCTTTGGCTGAGGGGATTTGGGGACTGCAGGCTTTGAGCGAGGATCTTTCTACCCATTTGCGGGGTGAGTTTGCCTGGGTTAAGGGCAATTATTTTTTCTAACAATATACTGGCATCTAAAATCGTCTCATTATTTGTATGAAATAAACCCGTGTGTAGCACCCTGGAGAAAACTTCTGGTGGTATCTCATATTGTCCCAGCGCCAATCCTGCCATGGTTTCGATCAACCGCTCCCTGGCGACGCCAGCATTTTCCCGCAAAATTTGACCGGCTAGATCTTTCAATAACTCAGGTACCATTTTTTGTGATGGAACCTGATCAGCGGCCACGAGGGTGGCCAAGGCATACTTACGAGTCTCCATGTCACCGTGGTGAGTGGCGATAGAAAATAAATTATTCAGATGATCCTGGTGAACCTGTTCGGGAAAATGGTGGGCTAGGTAATAATAAATTTGCAGGGCGTCTTGAGCCACCCCTGCGTCACTGGTCTTGTCGGCCAACCGAATCAATTGTTGGACCGTCCGGGGGTTTAAACGTGGAGCCAGATAACTGATGGACTCCTCCATCAATCGAAGGGTGTCTTGCTGAACCTTTGGGTCCTCTGAGGCCAACCCGTGTTCGGTCATGAGTTCCTGGGCCCATCTGGCCTGATGGCGATTTCCAAGAACCATGAGGTGGTTTAAAAATTCTCGAATGGACCCTTCCGCCGCCGTCATTTTGGTGGGATCCATAATCTGAAATATTTTTTCCAAGCGCCTGAGGGTAAGGCGTGAGGTGGCGTCCCGAGCAATATGGCAGAGGTGTTTGAGGAGGGCCGCTTGCAATGGAGGGGATGCCTTGGGAAAGGTTGCAAAAAAAGCCTCAAAGGCCGGTGTCAGTCGAACTCCCATGCCGTTGAGAATAATATTTTTTAGTGCCGTGGCACTGGCAATACTGACACCGTTATCTTCATGTTGGAGGTAACGGGCTAATTTTTGCAGCACCTCGGGTGTGGCCTTTTGGCGATGAGTCTGCAGACTTGCATCCAAGGTTTGTAGCTCGTGGATGAGACCTTGAGTCTTGAAGGAGCTAGCTGTTTGTTGCGTAGCTACACCTTTGTCAGGAATGGATGATTCGGCCTTTGCTTTAGGTTCGACTCGATGAGCCCGCGGCTCTAAACCTAATCCCATTGGGGGGAGCCCCCCACCTCCTTTGCCATAGCCGCCGGCCATGGCCATGGCCATGGCGGTTGGGTAAAAGGTCTGAAGGGTGCGACTCTGAGTTTGCTGCGTGAAGATCTGAGTGCGTATCCCCAACTCTTGATGCAAGGCATGGAACTTGGATCCTAACAGGCGATGGCCGAGGTGGGTGCCTAGGCCCAAACTAAATAACATGGCCAGGTTGTCTACCCAGGGATTGGAAGTGGGCCCCTGGTCTTGGGGGTGAATAGAGGTCCACACGCCGTGTGCCGCCATCAGGCCGCCATAGCTAAAGGCCTGGGGCAATAACCAACGATTCAGTGCAACTCCCCGGCTTAAGGGCAGACCCAATGCGGTCTCGGAAATGGCATAGACCTGAAAAAAAGTTTGGTTTCCCAAATAATGAAAACTGCGGAGCATGCCTAGGGTGAGGGCGCTATGAGCCAAATCCGACAAGAGAGTAGAGGATCCAGATGGGGAGTCAGGGCGCAGTCCTCGAACCATGGCGGTAAAGGTGGGCACTTCGGCCAAGTAGCCCCCTAGACCCGCAAGGAAACGCGCAGCGAAGCCTCGGCTGTACCAAGATACCCCAGACGTTATAGCAAAATGCCCTAAGATGCCGGTCTGAAACACTCGACCCACAAGGGAGCCGCCGATCATGGGCACGATCATGCGATAGTCAGTGGCTTCCTGAGGTAGCCGCGAGGCCAAAAACTCCAGGCGCCTACCGAGGTGGTTGCCACCGATCATAGCTTCGAACTCTTGCTTGGCTCGGTGTTGCATCCCGACCGGGAATCCAGGATGGCCTTCCTGGAGGTGGGTCAAAAGCCAAAGGGCAGATTCAGGATGCTTTTGGGATTTTCCTTCGATGGCTAGGCTGAGAAAGTCCGACCAAAATATTTCGGGATCTTGTTCCTGCCTCAAATTTTTCAACGCGGTGTTGAGTTCGGGAGCCAGAGCCGGATGCCCCGTCTGGAAGAGGGCGCGAAGCTCGGCCTTGGCATCGAAAGGTATCGATGGTCCTGTCGAACTGGCCGCCACGGGAGAAACGACGCCTGCCAGTGCCCCAAAGGTCAGGTGTCTTGATGTCATAAATTATATATAAAACAAATAGTTACAATTAATATAGGAAGCAATTTATTGCTTATTACCCTAGGTGATGTGAAGTGAGGTCTTATCGCCATTTGCCACTAGGGGTTGTGTTGGGTTCGTAGAGTAGTGACTTGGGGGAAATTCCCCACAAGGAATTTTGGATTTGGGGGGTGGCTTCCCTAGATGGCGAGTTCCCCTTCGCCTAAGGCCTTGAAAAATCAGGAGGTGTAATCTGGCACCAATATTGCTGCCATGATGGATTACTGAAAGGGGGGTCCTATGGGGGGAACACCATTCCGCATCAACGACCAATCGGTCACTTCTGACCAATTTCAATTCTTTCTCGATCAATTAACAGCTGCCGGTATCGATACAACTCAGGCTGCAGGAAACCAAGAGATCACTGCCAAAGAGATCAAAGGTTTTCTCGACGCCAATGGCGATCGCCGTTTGAGTTCCACCGACTTTCGTAACTTCAAACCGGGAATCTTCCAAAGCGTCAAAGGAGTTTTGGATAAACATGGTTTCGATTTGACAAAAGAGGTGGAGAACTACGGTGCCTTGCAAGTGGGGGTTTATGGGGCGCCCGTAGTAAAAGATGGGGTGTGTTGTTTCGGTCGTGAGGATCGACCCGCTATTGCACCACCCGATGAACCGGAGCCACAGGTCCCCATTCGTTATACCTCCACTAAGGACAAAACGGTATCCCAAGGGTTGGATTTCTATGAGGCCTGGAATCAGACCATTCCCGGTCGTGGAACCGCTTTGAAATTACAGCATCAGGCCGAGCGGCGCCTGCAGGCCGCCGGCGGTCATGGTGATAAATTGTTGACCTACGAAAAAATGGAAGTACAATTTTCCATATCTTATGACGGTGTCGGGATGAGTGTGGATCCCTACCAGCAAACCGTTTCAATTAGTTACAATGGTAAGACGAGTATTTACCCCTTGAGTGGCAAGGGGGGAGTTAAAATCGATCTGGAAAATGGCACCCTAGAACCTAGTTTGGGCGGAAAAATTGGTGCAGCCAGTTTCGAGCTGAAGGAAGACGGGGTGCATCTAAACGTCAATGGCATTGGCGTGGTCTTAGGCTACGATGGAACCATCAAGGGCGCCAGTATGGAGCCCAAATTGTCCTTAGGGCCCATTTCGGTGCAGGCCAAAAACGGTGGCAAGGTGATCGTTGGAGCCGAAGCAGCCCTGTCTGCCGGCAAGCTCAAGATCGGGGCCCACGTAAAGGTGCATTTTAAAACCAGTGAAGAAGCGTGGCGGGGCGTCATTATCGACGGCGTCGACGGGGCCTTTACCATCGTCAACGGAGAGGGACTGATTCGACCCCTCAACGATGCCTTGGAAAACCGTTGATCCCCCAGTTTTCGCGAAAACTGCTTGGTGCTTTGGGCCGATAGTGATTAAATCTAGACCTCATTTTTGCTAAACTTTGTGGCGCGGGGATAACCTGAAGCCAAGCTTGGAAAGAGGTCTTTATGAAACGCTATGGGTGGATCCCTGAATATTTTCGAGGAACTTTTACACTGTTAGGGCTGACCGCAGTGATCCTAACCTTTAGCCAATGCGATCGAGGGCCCAAGGCTGACCTGCTCTTGACCAATGCTAAGGTGATTACCATGGCCGACGGCTCTTCCGGTGCGGTCAATGATGTGGTGGCCATCAAAGACGGTCTCATTCTCGATATTGGTCCGGCCGAAACCATCCTGAAAAAAAAGTACCAGAATAATAAGACCGTAGTGAAAGATCTAGAAGGTAAAACCCTTTTGCCTGGCTTCATTTCCAGCCACATGCATTTTTTCTTCTTTGCCCTTGCCGCTGAGTGGCCCGATGTTTCCTCTATCAATACCTTTTTTAATCCCTCGCCCCCGTGGCAACCCACCCGGAAGAGCTCCGAGATCATGGCGAAAGTAAGAGATCTGGCGGCGCAAGAGAAGGATCCTGAACAATGGATTAAAGTTTTTGCTTTTGATCCCAGTCGACAAGTTGAGGATGTTGCGGTCGATCGAGAAAGTCTTGATCAAGTTTCGCCACAAAATCCCGTCTTCATCATGAATAACTCTATGCACTTCGCTTATGTCAATACGCCTGCCTTAAAAAAATTAAATATTTGCGGAAGCTTGGCTGAGCAAGATCCGAAGACCTGCTTTGACGCGAAGATATCTCCCAGTGAGCAGGAAAATGCCAAACAGGGAGTGTTGCAAGAAGGGGCCATGCTTCGGGCCTTATTGTTTTTATTGCCCACTGATCCAGAGGAGTCCTTTAAGATTGCCAAGCGTGGTGCGAAAATGTTGGCCGGCAAAGGTTATACCACCATATCCGAAGGCGGTGCTAATTTAGAACTTTTGAAATTTTATCAAAAGTTAACCGCCCAAGATGATTTTCCCTTGAATGCGGTGGTGTTGCCCGTATTTACCATGTTGCTCGACAATTCTCCAAATGGACTTAGTGGCTACCTGAAGGCCAACCAACATAGTTTTAGTCCCACGTTTAAAGTAGGGCCGGTGAAATTTTGGGCCGACGGTTCGGTGCAGGGCTACAGCTCTTTTATGTTGCAGCCCTACAAAACCCGACCGCCCTGGGCCGATCCCAATCAGATTTATCGGGGATCACCCAATGTTCCCGAAGAAATGAAATTAGGATTTAAAAAGGCGGTCGACGAGGGATACCAGATTGCCGTTCACGTCAACGGCGATGCGTCTCTCGAAATGGTTTTGGATTTATGGGACGAGAATTTGAAGACCAAGCCCAATAGCGACAACCGGTTTCAATTGATTCACGTACCCTTTGCCGTATCTGATCCCAATCTTGGGCAGCTGCAACGCATTCAAAAGGGCGGCTATGTGGCCACTTTCCTGGCTGGCAATAATTACTATTGGGGCAAGGTGGTCTGTGAAGAGGTGATGGGTGCAGCTCGGGCAAAAAACTTTTTTCCGGTAAAAGATGCCATGAAAATGGGCGTGCCGATTTCCTTACATAGCGATGCTCCGGTCAATGTGCCCGATCCCTTATTTACTATCTGGACCGCCGTAACCCGCAAAGTGCAGCCCTGGGGCTCTGATACCTTTACCGCTCAATGTCCGGAAGTGCAGGGGCCTAATCAACGTATTAGTATTTTAGATGGGTTGAAGGCCTACACCCGCAATGCAGCCTACCAATTCTTCATGGACCAAACCCATGGCACTATTGAAAAGGGAAAAGTGGCCGATTTGGTTGTCTTGTCTGACAATCCTCTAAACTATGAAGCCAATCCTGACGGCTTATTGAATATTCAAACGGTGGCGACGGTGCACCGAGGCCGTTATCTGCCAGTGACTGCGGGCCGAGACTTCATTCCCGAGAGTAAACCCGCCGAGGCAAATCCGGAAGGTAATCATTAAAAATATCCATGGATAAATTTTTATCTTGTCGTTGCTAAGCCATTAAGATAATGGGGCGATTCACCTGGAAACATTCTTTGGGAATTTTTCCAGTGTCTTCTCACTTCTCGGCATGGGTAAGGAAAAGAAAGGCAGGTCCCAATGAATTTGGGCCGTTTTATCATTTTCCTTATCTTCGTATTATCATTCTCCAATCTACCATTGGTTCATGCAGATGACGGAAGTGGAACCGCGTCTCTGACCCCCGATGCCGTGACCACGAATAGTACCGGAAATCTGATTACCGTAACCTATCGGGCCACCGAAATGCTGTGGGATGGATTTGTAAAACTGACTATTCCCGACGGTTTTACTCCTGACCCCAATGTGAATAACACTACGGTGAGTGTTACCGATGGGTTCTTAGCGACTCTAATCGACGATATGGAAACCAATCCGCTAAGCCCCCCTTGGGCAGCCAATGTGGTGGTTTTGGGACTGCTCAATTTGCCCGGTACGGTGGTGGCAGATACCTCTGCGGATCGTTGGGAAGGAAGTCAAAGCCTTGATGCACAATTTACCGTTAACGTAGCCTTGCCACTCAATCTGGCCAATAGCAGCGTATATAAAAATCTGAGTATTAGTGAGAACTGGTCTGATTATGAGAGGATTAGTTTTTGGATCAAGTTAGATGGATTTTTGCTGACCGATATTTCGGTATTGGCGGAAAAAAATGAATTTGTCATCGCTACGGCCGATAATCTTGGTGGTACTACTGTAACCTATGGTTTTGAGGAGAGCAATTTCATCGATATCGACCTGCAATTGCTGGCCAGCGGTGAGTGGACCCACGTCGTTATCGACTTGACCAAGGCGGGTAACCCGCCAGGCACCTTGAATAATGTGAAAAGTTTCGGCATTCGCAGTGACAGTGCCGTATTGCCCATTGGGGTCAATCTTTTTGCCAGCATTTTCCTCGATTATTTTACCTTAGGTGATGACCTAGAAGGTGATGTGGAGTTCATGGGAAATATGGTCACTGTGCCCCTTACCAATCTCGATGCCGACGGCACGGTTACCATTAACTATACCGGTGATGCTCCAGCACAGGAGGGCTCCTATACCTTCGAGGTGGGATCCAAAGAAGATTCGGGTAATGCAGGTGCCATTACGCCCATATTAGATTCACCGACCTTGGGAGTCATTGATACCAGCAATCCCAATAATTCCAATAATAAGGGCCAAGATATCGACGGCGACGGAGTAGATGAAATCGCCGCTCGTGTCGATGTCAATGCACCTTGTTATGATTTCTTTTTGGATCCAGGCGGCAGTGTTATCTCGGTATTATTTTTAAAAATCGATGCCAATTTGGACGGTTGCCTAGACTTCTTTTTAGATACCGATACCAATAACCTGTGTCCCGAAATTTATTGGGATGCCACCAATATGTTCTTCGGAAACGTCACGCAGACAAATTTAGTTATCAATGGTATTGATACGATTGTTTGTGCTTACGACAGTACCGGTGACGGTGAAAATGATAGTTATATCCTGCCCGATGCCGATGACCCCGGTTTAGGTGGAGCCGGTGCCGGTCAAGCAAACCCGTTCGCCCTTTCGGGTAGCGGCTGTGCCTTGAGTCCCATGGCCGTTTCTTGGAACGGTTTTTTAGGATTGTTGTTTGGGACTTTTGCGTTACTTTTATTTAAATTTAAGCGTACGGCCGAATAGGACTTGGATAAACCTTCGACCAAGATTCATTTAAAAAAGCCCAGGAATCTTCCTGGGCTTTTTTTAGTTAAATATTGTGGAAATATTAATGACTCAAAAACTCCGTTAATTCCTTGTGATGAGAGCGGGCATCTTCAAAGCCTAGCGCAAATAATTCTTTGATGTAGCCGGGCATGAAGGCAATGTACGAAAGAAAATCCACACCGCTGGTAGGGTCCACATCTAAGACCTTGATGAGGAATTTTTCAAAAGAAGTGAAATGAACCTTTTTTTCCTTGGGAAAACATCGGCGAAACAATTCTGCAATGTCCTCTGAGGGGCGGATTCTAAGTACCTTAAGCTTTTTCAAACCCCGATCAGCAATATCCCCGGTGAGGGATTTTTTCTTGAGCATTTTATTGATCTTGGGAAGATACGATTTGCCAAAGACCGATTCTCCCCATTCGATAATGCGATTGATGCGTTCCACTTGCTCTAAATCATACTGAATTTTATCTAAAAATACCGAGTTCATGACGCGGCCGACCACTTGGCCCAAGGCAGCCTGTTCGCCTTTTTCAACATAGCTGGGAATGTTTTCACCCGGTTCGGCACGGTGGTTGAGGCCAACGACTAATATGGCATCGGCACCAAGATGAATGGCCGGCGAAAGTGGAGTGTTGAGGCGTAATCCACCGTCCGTGTAGGGGATGCCGTCGATTAACACCGTAGGAAAGATAACAGGAATAGCCGCCGAGGCACGGGCGTGCTCAGGTCGGATCTTCGTCAATCGAATCATGTGTTCCCCATGATAGTGGGTGTCTGCATGCTTTTGAAGAAACAATTCCATGCGCCCGGTAGCCACATTAGTAGCCACTAGAGATAAAGCCTGAACCAGGCCGGCGTTAATGTTTTTGGTGATGTTTTTCCATTGGATCGCCTTACTTATAAAGGGAAGAAAAGGCGCCGTGTCTAAAAAACCGGGGAAATGTAATACGCCCTTACCCGTACCTTTGACCATTTTCGAAACCATGCCCGCGGAAGATCGAGAGATAAATCCTGCTAAGGCCCGTAGGTTTCGACGATAGATGTTTCCCTGTCGTACGGTTTCCCAGAGGCGGCGAATTTCCCTGCCTTGGAAATCATGATCATGTGCTGTAGCCACCGTAAAGCAGGTGTTGATGGCACCAACTGAGGAACCGCAGTGAACATCAAAACGCCTGCGCCGTACTCGAACGGGTAGGCTGGTTCTGAGGTAATGGATAATTCCCCCCTCGTAAGCACCC
>JAJFLL010000244.1 GCA_021772695.1 Deltaproteobacteria bacterium | reverse complement strand
GCGCCCGCTAGGAAGCCCATGATAGGGCCCTAAAAATTTTTCTTTTCTTTTGATATATTTAAGTCAAATGGACCGCAACCATGACTCAGTCCAAAGCCAAAACACAAAAAAAAAGCCTCTTTAGCAAAATCTTTCGGTTTTTCAGATGGTGCGCCTACACCACACTGATTTTAGTAGCCATTTTAGGTTTTACCGGGCTGGGTTTCTATTATTATATTTCCCGCGATCTTCCCAATTTGAAAAAAATCGAGGATTACCGACCTCCGGTCATGGCAGAGGTTTTTGACGATGCCGGCAATAAAATAGGCGAGTTTTGGACTGAAGCCCGCATCTTGACCCCTATTGACGGCGTCCCGAAAAAACTCATCGAGGCCTTTGTCTCTTCCGAAGACGACCGATTTTTCGAACATAAAGGGGTCGACCCTTACGGCATCCTTCGCGCCTTTATTCAAAATTTAAAGGCGGGCCAGGTTACTCAAGGTGCATCTACTATTACTCAACAGGTTACCAAAGCCCTATTGCTATCCCCGGAACGTACCTACCAACGAAAAATAAAAGAGGCCATCCTAGCCACCCAAATCGAAAAGAATCTTTCTAAGGACCAAATTCTCTATATTTATTTAAACCAAATTTATTTTGGAAACCGCGCCTATGGCGTCGCTGCGGCGGCCAGAAATTATTTTCATAAAGATTTAGCTCAACTGAATTTAGCCGAAATTGCCATGATTGCAGGGCTTGCTAAGGCACCCAGCGTTTTTAACCCGGTGATCAATCCCGCTAGGGCCGGCCAACGAATGGGTTACGTTTTAGACCGCATGGCCGACGAGGGTTATATTTCGCGAAGCGAAGCCAATGAAGCCAAAAAATATCCGCTTCAAGTCTATCTAGCCAAAACCGATAAGGATTATAATTACCAATATGCCCCTTATTTCGTTGAAGAGGTACGTCGAGAATTGGTCAAAAAATACGGGACCGAAAAGCTTTATACTAGTGGTTGGAAAATCTACACCACCGTCGACCTGGAAATGTATCAGGCGGCTCAAAAAGCCGTTTTAGACGGTATTGAAAGATTCTCCAAATCCTTTGGCTACCGTGGTCCCATTGTTCATTTAGACTCAGAAAAGAAAATCGAGGAGTTTTTAAAAAATACCCATTTAGAAATTCTCGATAGCCTGGGTGAAGGCAATTACTACCTTGATCCCGGCTTGAAAGAAGCTTCGCAGAAAACCACCCCATTAAAACCGAATCAAATATATAATGCGGTCATCACCAAGATCGATGGAAAAGACCTGAAAGTTCGAGTGGGAAATACCGAAGGAACCATCGCCTCAGGTGATTGGACTTGGGCCAAAAATCCGGCACGGCGGGCCGAGCGTTGGAACCCCTCTTCGGGAGACGTCATTGAAGTTCGCCTCAAAACATCATCGGGCAAAGATGCTCCTGATGAAGCCGTATCCTTGAGCAAAACCTTTAGCCTCTACCAATCTCCGGAAGTCCAATCGGCACTCTTCAGTTACGAGCCCTTTACTGGAGCCGTTAAAACCGTCATCGGCGGCCAAAGTTTCAAAAAGAGTGAATTCAATCGCGCCACTCAGGCCTTATTGCAACCGGGATCTTCCATCAAACCTCTGATCTACGCAGCGGCACTCGACAAAGGATACACTCCCGGAACTATTATTATGGATTCACCGATCGTTTATGAAGAATCGGCTGGAAAATTTTGGAAACCCAGAAATTATGGTGGAAAATATTATGGCCCCACAGCCTTCCGCCATGCCTTGGTAAACTCTAGAAACGTAGTTACCGTAAGAATTTTAATGGATATCGGCACCCATTATGCGGCCGGTTTCATGAGGAAATTAGGGCTGAGCTCGCCGATTTATAAATATTATTCCATGGCCTTAGGTTCCAACGAAGTTATTCTCGCAGAATTGGCCCGCGCCTATGGCGCCTTTGTTACCGGGGGAATTCTGCCCAATATTCATTACGTAAATAAGATCCTCGATCCCCAAGGGGAAATCGTCGAACAATACCAAGCCCCTGCCATAAAGTACGCCATTCAGTATGAAGAAGTGCAACCCGACAAGGATTCCATCAACAACGATAATCAAAAGCCTAGAAATGCAGGAAACGCTGAAAACAACGCTGAGGGGGCTGAGTCCCAACCGATGGGTAAAAAGAGTGAATCGTGGGAAGCCATGGGCTTTAACGCTACACTATTAGATCAATCTTCGCCTACCACCCAAAAAGACGATCTGTTATTGACCAGTTATGAAAAGAAAACTCTCTACGGAGATTACATTCCCGACGGTTATGTCATAACACCCAAGACGGCCGTGACCATGGTCAATATCCTTCGAGATGTTGTGCGCGCCGGTACCGGTGTGCGAGCCCAGGCATTGAAAAAGCCTGCCGGCGGTAAGACAGGAACCACCAATGAGGCCACCGATGCCTGGTTTATCGGTTTTACGCCGAATCTTTTGACAGGTGTATGGGTGGGATTTGATGATGAGCGCCGCTCCCTAGGTCATGGTGCCACCGGTGGCGGCGTCGCTGCTCCTATTTGGTTGGCCTATATGAAGGATGCTACTGAAAAGTATGTCACCAAAAATTTCACTATTCCCAAATGGGTTGATCTATCGGTTTACGAAGCGCCCATTCAACAAATGGCCGTTGGGGTAGGCGATGCCGAACTCGGCGACGCCGGAGTTGGTACGGGAGTGGCCACCTCAGGCCCTTCGGGGAGTTCTCCCAGCAGCGCTGAATTCTTTGCGCAAGATCTAGAATAAATTATTCTTCTTTAATTTCTATTCCTTGAATTTTGTCGCCCATTTGTATTTTTTCCACCACTTCCATACCAGAAGTCGTTTGACCAAACACGCTGTAGGCTCCGTCTAGGAATGGAGTGGCTTCCAAGGTTATATAAAATTGAGAACCACTGGATCGTTGCTCTGGATTGACTTCATCACCGGTACGAGCCCAAGCCACAGCACCTTTGATATGCTTCGGACCGATTTCCGCAGGTACCGTATAACCAGGGCCACCGGTGCCGTTCCCCTGGGGATCTCCACCTTGAACAACGAAATTAGGCACGACCCGGTGGAAGTTAAGACCGTCGTAAAAACCGCCCTTTGCCAATTGAATAAAATTGGTGACTCCCAAAGGGGCCTTATCGGCAAAAAGGTCTATATTTATTTCACCCTTATCGGTCTTGAGAATGGCTGAATATTTTTTTCCGGCTTCGACCTGACTGGTTTTAGGTTCTTCAAAAGTTTTTCCCATGTTATTTTTCTCCTGCTCAGTGCTTTGCGGTTTTGGTTGGCTTTCTTTGGCAGTCTGGGCTGTTGGCTTTTGGGTGGGCGCTTGAGTATCTTCTTTAGGCTTACAGGCCATCACACCCACGGAAAGCATCAGACTAAAAATCGCCAGGCATTTAATTGTTCTTAACAAAGGTCACCTCCAAGTCCAACGTAATAATTGGATCGATTATTGTTGTAATAACATGGACAAAACTTTTTCCACACTTCCGGCCAAACCCTTTAGGTCGTATCCACCTTCTAAAGTGTAGACCGATTTGCCCCCACAAAACTCTTGAGCCACTTTTTCTAATTCTTGAGACATTTTTGCAAAGCCCGAATCACTTACCTTCATTCCACCTAAAGGGTCAAGAAAGTGGGAATCGAAGCCTGCGGAAACCAATATAAAATCAGGTGCGTAATCCCGTAGGGCCGGAATTAATTGATTCGCAAAGACTTGCAAATATTCTTGATCGCCGCAGCCAGCATTCATGGGAATATTTAAGTTATAACCGGCCCCTGCCCCAGTACCACGCTCATGGGCAGCACCAGTGCCTGGAAAAAAAGGGTAACGGTGGGTGGAAAAATAAAAGATGTCTTCACGATCATAAAACATATGTTGGGTTGCATTTCCGTGATGAACATCGAAATCGACCACGGCCACACGCTTAAAACCATGGTGTTTCACGAGATACTCGGCGGCAATTCCCACGTTATTGAATAAACAAAACCCCATGGCGTGGTCCCTCTCTGCATGATGACCCGGCGGGCGTACCATAGCAAAGGCATGATCCACCTCCCCATCAATCACTTGATCCACAGCGACAAGCAAACCGCCCGCAGCCCAGAGAGCCGCATCAAAACTATCAGGAGATGCGAAGGTATCTCCATCGAGATAAGTGCCCCTACCCCCGGCCGTCCGAGCCACTGCTTGGATGTAATCGAGTTCATGAACCAATGCGATTTCCTGATGGGTACCCTTTCGAGCCGCCAAAGAAACCACTCTCTCGGCCAAACCACTAGCCTTGAGGTGCTCTTGAATGGCTATCAGCCGATCCGGGCGCTCCGGGTGGCCTGGACCCGTGTCATGCTTCAAATAGAGTGGATGAAAAATTTGACCAACTTTCGCCATTGGCGACTCCCGTCTAAGGCCAGAAATTCTCTTTTCTTACCCCTAGTCCCCTGTTAAGCCTTATTTATCATGTTTGGTTTAGGCGGTGGAGAGTTATTTGTCGTGTTGATATTGGCCTTTTTGATCATAGGGCCAAAAGATTTGCCGCGAGTTGCTCGTTATATCGGCCGCCTAGTCCGACAAATCCAACACGCCTCTACTGACTTAAAAAAAACGGTGGAACGGGAAGTTAACCTTCACGACGATTAGACTCCCTCAATGAATGATCACTCCATGCCCTTTCTGGAACACTTAGAAGAACTCCGAAAGGTTGTATTAAAATCTCTCGTAGCACTTAGTGTTGCAACCGGCCTTTGCCTATTTCTAGCACCGAAAATTTTTCTATGGATGAAGGCGCCCCTACAAAAGGTCTTGCCCGAAGATAATTATTTCATCGTCACAGCTCCCTTCGAAATTTATTGGGGCTATTTTAAAATCGCATTGGTATTTGGTTTTTTTCTCGCCTCACCACTTATTTTTTATTTATTTTGGTCCTTCATTTCCCCAGGAATGAAATCTGGTGAAAAGCGAGGCATCGTGCCCATGGCCTTGATCAGCAGTATATTGTTCGTGGGCGGAGCCCTTTTCGGATACTTCGTCGTCTTTCCCACGGGCTTTCTCTTTGCGGTCAAAATTCTCGATGGCACTAATATTCATCTTTTACCTCGCATGGCCGAATATCTTTCTTTGGCCCTCAGATTATTGATCGCCTTCGGAATCATCTTTGAATTGCCATTATTTTTAACCTTTCTAGGTAGATTGGGATTGGTCCAATATCAGGGGTTAAAACGTGCTCGAAAATACGTCATCGTGGGCATATTTCTAGTGGCTGGCATCCTGACGCCGGGTCCGGACGTGTTTTCGCAAGTCTTGATGGCGCTTCCCCTCTTGGTCCTTTATGAAGTGGGAATCCAGTTGGTTCGATTCACCGGTGCCAAGACCAGAGAAAATTTATCGAAACCCCATGGGAACGATTAAGCTGAAACCACAACACAAGCTTTAAAAAACCGATAAGGGCCCTGTGAAAAAGTGGTATGTCATGATGTTTATGGGTCTGGCCCTGGCGGCCTGTTCCCAAGGTGGGACCCAACGCGAAGGCGGTTTTGTTGGCATTGGTGAAGGTCACGTAACGGCCTCACAAGGCATTTTACGCGGCGTGGTGCACTATAAGGGTAATATGGATGGCACCTTGGTGGTTGAGGCTCGAGCTTCCTTTCCCTGCACCTACGGCCGTTGCCCGGTCATCGAACGGGTTCCCTTAGGGCAAGAGCGACTAAATAGGCCGGGACCCTTTGCTATTTCCCTAACCGAAAATGAAGAAAACGTCATACTTATCGCTACTTACCAAGATAAAACTGGCAAAACCTTAGTGGCCCACACCCTGGTTCCCGATCCCCAAAAAGCTATCGACCCTATCAGCCTCAGTTTAAACCGACCCCACCCTCCCCTCAGGTAAACCATTGAATTCCTGAAAAAAATTCAACGCAACCCTTTGGTATAGTTCCCGATACCTTCATTGAGGAAGGGTATTCCTAGGGGTTAAGGCTCATGTACTCCATCCACAATTATTGAAAATGGGGGCCTACAATGAGGCGTGTCCGATTCTTTACTTTTCTAATTTGTTCTTTAGGCGTTGCAGCCTGTGGTGCCGGCGGAAATTCTCCCAAGGCCATCACTGGTGCCGAGAATTTGCCTGAGCGTCCTTTTTTCTCTCACAAAATGCCCGTCAGTACCGGAATGGGAACCTACTGGGTTACCTTCAACGGTGAGGGATCCAATGGTGGCAATGTGGTCTCTGAAGAGGGTGCTACCACGGAGGCTTCTGCTCAGGTGCTCTTAACGGGTAGGGTCAGAAATAACGAATTTTCGGGCGGTCAATTTCACTTGCAACTCAAGGGTACCCAAACCTGTAACGGGGAAGTTTGCGCCGATGCTACTGGCGTTTCCTTGGCCAGTCAGGTCCTAAAAAATCCCGGTTTTTTTAATTTAGTGGCTCCTAAAGTCGATCAGTCCACCTATTTGATAGCTACTTTTACTCCAGATTCGGGCGAATCCAAAAATCAGGAAATATATCTCGGAGTCCTCGCCAGTCGCACCGATCATCTCGACTTTGATTTTTCTGAGTCAAAAGCAGATCCAGACCCCGACCCACCACCTCCCGGTGGAAAGTTTGGCGGCCCCACAGATTTGAAAGCCAGAGACTAAGGCCCCTGCCCCTCGTCAACTTTAGGTGTATTGGTAAAATCTACCTTGGGCGCCTCTTGGGCCTTGGGATCAGCGGCAAAATACGGTCGCAAGCTAAAACCACTTATATTGGCCACAAAGGATTCGGGAAAACGGCGAATCGTCACGTTATAACCCTGAGCACTTTCATTGAACCTTCGCCGCTCTACTGCAATACGATTTTCAGTACCTTCTAGCTGACTCTGTAATTCTAAAAAGTTTTGATTGGCTTTTAGTTCCGGATACCGTTCTACAACTACCATCAAACGAGACAAGGCCGAAGTCAGGGCACCTTGCGCTTCTTGAAATTTGGCAAAACTTTGGGGATCGTTAAGGGCATTTTGCATGGCTTGGGAACTTACCTGGGTGGCCTGGGCTCGCGCCTGGATGACCTTTTCTAAAGTTTCCCTTTCATGAATCGAATATCCCTTCACGGTGGCCACCAAATTAGGAATGAGATCGAGGCGCCGTTGATAGACGTTCTCTACCTGGGCCCAACTGGTATTGACCTTTTCTTCAAGCTCCACCAATCGGTTTCGTACCGAAACGAACCACACGGCCACGATCAGTACCAAAACCAGTAATACCCCTATAAATGTCAAAAATTTCTTCATGGCGCTCGTGACTCCTTTTTCCCATTTATACCTTAAGGGCTTAAAATCTCTAATGGTTTTTTGTTGAAGCCCTAGATCAAACACGCTATAGCCAGCCCGTCTTTAGCATTGTCGGGCCCTATACCCATGGGGTATATCCCGTTGATTACTTAACCGTTTGAAATTTAAAGTAATTTAATCTGAATCCTCAGGAGGCTCCTTCATGTTCCCCATCAGCGTGGGTTTACTCCTTCTCGCCGGTATGGCCGTATTCGCCTACACCATTAATAATCGCTTCGGACTGCTTCGCGTCACGGAGGGTAAAGATGAACGGTGGAAACAAATTCCAGCCCGAATCATGGGCATGTTGGTCTTTGCCTTTGGCCAAAAACGCATGGTGAGTACCCCCAAAGACTTTTGGGCCGGTCTCTGGCACGCCTTTATCTTTTGGGGATTCTGCGTCATCTCGATTCGCACCATCATGCTCTTCGGCATGGGCTTTGATCCGCATTTTGTGTTCCCGGGATTCGGAGGTTGGCTGGGCCAATTTTACAATCTCAATAAAGATTTATTCACCATCTTAGTATTCGTCGCCTGCTGTTTCTTTTTAGGGCGTCGCTTCTTTACCAAGCCGGACCGCATCTCCCTTTCCATCGAAGGCATCGTCATTCTGTTCACCATCATGTCACTCATGGTCACCGATTGGTTTTTCGACGGTGGCCAAATCCTCTTAGGACATGAATCTTTACCAGAGCTTTATGCTCCAGCGGGTTATGCCACGGCGCGGGTGATCGAATGGTTCGGCTGGTCCCCTCAAACCATCGGAGTGGTCAGCAACACCTCCTACTTCCTCCATCTGGCCTTAATTTTGGGGTTTTTAAATTTCCTACCTTACGGAAAACACTTTCACATTATTACCGCCATTCCCAATGTCTTCATGAGGAACCTAAAACCATACGGAGCCCTAAACCCCATCAATCTCGAAGATGAAAATGCTACCACCTTCGGTATCGACAAAATCAAAGAATTTAACTGGAAAGACGTTCTCGACATGTATACCTGCACTGAGTGTGGTCGTTGTACCTCCCAGTGCCCCGCTTACAACAGTAACAAGCCCTTAAATCCCAAAGCCTTCTTGATGGAGCTCAAAGACTATTTCTACGACAACGCCGAGGCGATCAACGACGGTAATGCGGAAGCCAAGGCCGCCGTTCTAGACAAACCCCTGGTTCCAGAAATTATCGATTCTGAAATCCTTTGGAGTTGCACCACTTGTCGTGCCTGTGAAGAGGCTTGCCCTGTATTCATCGAATACGTGCAAAAAATCGTCGATATGCGTCGGCATTTGGTGTTGATGCGCGGTGAGTTCCCCGTAGAGGCTCAGACCACCCTAAGAAATATTGAAAATAACGGTAACCCCTGGGGTATCGGCTTCGACGAGCGGGCCGTTTGGGCCAAAGAATTAGGGGTGCCCTCCCTTTCCGAAAAACCTGAAGTCGATGTTCTCTATTGGGTAGGTTGTGCCGGCAGTTTTGACGACCGCAATAAAAAGGTCAGCACCTCCCTGGTCAAAATTTTACAAGAAGCCGGAATTGAGTTTGCCATTCTTGGACCGGAAGAAACCTGTAGCGGTGATCCAGCCCGCCGCATCGGCAATGAATACCTGTTTCAAACTCTAGCCAAACAAAATATTGAAACCATGGGCAAATACAAATTTAAGACCGTGCTGGCTCAATGCCCCCATTGCTTCAACACCATTAAAAATGAGTACCCGCAATTCGGTGGAAATTTTGAAGTGGTGCATCATGCCGACTATATTAAAAAATTAATAGACGATGGAAAAATCAAACCGGTTAAAAACTTAGATGAAAAACTCACCTATCATGACAGCTGCTACCTAGGTCGTTATAATAAAATATACGATTCCCCTCGGGATATTTTAAAAGCGATTCCCGGAGTGGAATATGCCGATGTCGAGAAATCACGTGAACAAGGTCGCTGCTGCGGTGCCGGTGGTGGGCGCATGTGGATGGAAGAACATATCGGTGACCGGGTAAACCATCAACGCTTAGAAGACTTACAAGAAGCCAAGCCCCAAACCGTCGCTTCGGCTTGTCCCTTCTGCATGACGATGATTACCGATGCCGCCCGTGACAAAGAAGTTCAAGTCAATACCAAGGACATCGCCGAGTTGGTTGCGGATTCCCTTTAAACACTGAAATGCTTGCGCATCTCCCGTTCCAGTAAGATCCATTGGTGGGGAATCATTAGTCCAGCGGTCAACACCAGCGTCCATGAGGCCCCTTCAATGCCCAAATAAGGAATCAAGAATAAACTGAAGACCGTTTGTAAAAACACCCACCACAGTAGAAATTTCCATGGAGCCTGAGACTCAGGCAAGGCACTTCTGCCCAAACAAAATAAGGCGTTGATCCAGAACAGTCCGGCGGCCAAGGTCATGCCGACGAATAAGCCATGATGGAATCGCAGGACTTCGGGCAAAAAATAGCCAAAAAACAAAGTTCCCGATAAATAAATGCCCAAGACCCAGGCCAAACCTAAGAGAAATCCCAGGCCGAAAAATCGTAATAAATGCCTCGCAAAATAATCCAAATCGTTTTTTTCTGAGGCCAACTTGAGAGATCGTCCCCAGTGGGGATGGGTTTTATTCCAAAGCCAATTTCCAAGAAAGATCCAAAATCCCGTAAGAGCCAGGTAAGCGCCCGATTGAGGACCATACCAAAGACAGACGCCAATAAAGGGTACCAGTAGTAAGAGTGAGGCCAAGGCTAAGGCGCTATCATCACGGCGAAATCGTTTTCCCAATGCCCAAGACTGACTCCAAGACAGGTTGCCCACCTCTTTCCAACCCATCAGCCAAAAATGGGCCAAAGACCAGAGGGCCGCAGCGAGGACGGCCAGATCCAACATTCCGGTAGAATGCCACAAAGCATAAAAGACCCCTAGGGTGGCGGGTCCACGAATTTCTCTAAACCAAATGGGTTTTTCCGCAAAAAGGTGTTCTGCCGAATCCAGGCCCTTCCATAAAAAACCGAAGGCGGCAAAGGATGCCCCCATGGGATTTCCCCAAAATAATATGCTAGCCCCCCATACCAGGCTCAGGCCAATTAATATTGAGAGGCCCTTGAGTGGTAGGATTCCCACACGTTCCTCTACGGCTAAAGAGGGCACATCACTTAAATGACTCCAGGGAATGGCAACCCCCCACCCCAGTGCAAACATACCCACGACCTCAAGAGGGGCATATAGCGCTAGAAAGGCCATTAGCGCGATAAAACAAAGTCCATCGACCCAGAAGGTGATGGAAGAAATAGAAATGGCGGCATGATTAGAAAAGGCTACGACACGTTTCGTTGCGGCGACACTCATCCTGACTTAACCCCAGAAAAAAACCCCAAAACTAGTCAACACCCTAAGTTTAGGGCAAGGCGAGGAAGCGTTGCAAGATTTTTGAATTTTTTTTTAAACTAGTTCCGAATTTCAAATAGGGGCCCTATGAGATAGGAATGGTCAAGACTTCACTAGCTTGGCGGCGAAAGACTTCTTCTGCTTGGGGCCATGGGGGAATATTTCCGGTTTCAAGAAACAAAGAAGTCATGTGGCCGCCTTTCTCTCCGCAAGGAATGATCCAGTCATAATCGGATAACTCGGGGGCAATATTGAGGGCCAAGCCATGCATGGTCAGCCCACGGTCCACAGACAACCCAAGTGATGCGATCTTTCTATTCTGCACCCAAAGTCCCGGGCATCCGGAACGCCGTTCTACTTCGAGTCCAAGCTGTTTTAAAGTTTGAATGCCACATTCTTCAACGGTCCATACCAACTTGGGGATGTTCCAGGAACGCTCTTTGATATTGAGCAGGAAATAGGCCACCAACTGACCGGGGCCGTGGTAAGTCAATCGACCACCGCGGTTAACTTTCTCAACAGCCACCCCAATTTGTTTTAATTTATCTGGAGGCACCAAAAAATCGGCGGAGGCATCCCTACGACCTTCGGTAATGACCTTCGGGTGTTCAACGATTAAGACGGTGTCTGAAATGTTACCTGCCCGTCGTTCTTCTCGAAGTCGAAATTGTTCCGTCAGGACTTCGGCGTAAGGCCTATGGCCCAAGGATATAAAATGGACTGAGGAATCCTTAAAAGCCGACATCTTCCACCACATCCGTATGACCTTTCCACTCCTTCAAACTGCCGTGAGGAATCCCGGCACGATCATACTCGATGTGCACAAAAGTCAAACGTAATAATCGCCCCAAGGAACCTACCTCCAAACTGATTTTCTCATTCCAGGTACCCGTATTAAAATATTCTTTACCGTTTAGGAACCGTCGATGTTGGTGTTGGTGGGTATGCCCGAAAATCACGATTTGTAAATTATTATCATTTTCTAATAATCGTTTAGCTTCACGACTCAATCGAGGATGCACCGTAGCTTCAGCAAGAATACCTAACACCTCACGCCACCCAATTTTGCGTGCCGGGTTTCGTTTTAACAAGAATCTAAAAAACCAAACCACCAATCGAAAGGCGCTCTTTAAGGCAA
>JAJFLL010000243.1 GCA_021772695.1 Deltaproteobacteria bacterium | reverse complement strand
CGATCCCATCACCGTATTTTAAGGCGGTCTCTAGGGAATCAGCCAATCGGGATTGAATTTCAGCTTTTACGACCAAGCGATCGACGAAAAGGTCGATGTCGTGTGTGAGTTTTTTGTTTAATTTGGGTTCTTCGCCTAAGTTATAAACTTCGTTGTCAATTTTTACGCGCACAAAGCCTTGAGCTCGAACATTTTTGAGCATCTGGGAATATTCTCCCTTACGGCCTCGAACTAAGGGAGCCAGCAAATGAATCTTGCTTCCCGATGGCAAAGATAAAATTTGTTCGGCCATTTGGGTAACCGTTTGGGCCTGAATATCTTTGCCGCATTGGTAACAGGTGGGTTGCCCAATGCGTGCGAAAAGTAGGCGAAAGTAATCATAGATTTCGGTGACGGTTCCCACTGTGGACCGAGGGTTATGGCTCACGGTTTTTTGTTCGATAGAAATCGCCGGGGACAGGCCTTCGATGGTGTCCACATCGGGTTTGCCCATCTGTTCTAAAAATTGCCGAGCATAGGAAGAAAGGGATTCCACATAACGCCTCTGACCTTCGGCATAGAGGGTATCGAAGGCCAAGGAAGACTTGCCTGACCCTGAAAGTCCAGTGATCACCACTAGTTGGTTTCGGGGAATGTGCACATCCACATTCTTGAGGTTATGCTGGCGGGCGCCCTTGATGTAAATTTCTTGGGGTTCCATAACCCGCATAGCTAATCATAAATGTGATGGGATGGGAACCGGGAGATCTTAGGCCACGAAAATGTTTTCGCCGCCACCGGCAGATTCTTGACGGGAGGAGTCTTGTTGGTCGCCCGATTGGGAGTCGGATCCGTGGTGGCCCTCGCCCTCGGAGGCGGTAGCACCTTCCACATAATATTCAGGACGGTCGTTTCCCGAGAAACCCATACTTTGCCAGACGGGACGACCAGCCAAGGCAAAGAAATTCACGCCCATCATGCCCGCTGCCACCGAACTCGATGTGGGCAATGGCGCGCCTACGGCCGAGGAGACCCCGTCGATTCCTCCAAAGGAAAGGCCTTTAATTTGGGGAGACCCGAGAAGAGTGGAGTCGGCTCTAGCCAACCCACGGCGCGGTAAGGTTGCACCTGAAATGGCGGTACCGGTTTGGGGAATTCCTAGATGAGCCCCTGTATTCACGGCCGTATTTTCCGAACGGCCAAACCCTAAACGATTAAGAATATCGGTTGCCACTTGGCGGGCGGCCGGCCGTAATTCAGCATAATG
The DNA here is from genome assembly GCA_021772695.1 of Deltaproteobacteria bacterium. GTDB lineage: Bacteria > UBA10199 > UBA10199 > DSSB01 > DSSB01 > JAJFLL01. The sequence continues at coordinate 6,233 of JAJFLL010000243.1, read as the reverse complement.
ATTTTCGACACTAGAAAAATCTGGATCGCTCCAAGCCCGGCCTAGGATGGCGTAAGCCAATGTTTGGCTGATGTGAGAGGTGCTAAGGCCAGGGGTCTGGAGGATTTCATGAAGTCGAGTTGCGACGCCGCTTCGGGCGGGGCCGCTCAAAAAACTTTCTGCTACGGAACCATCGGATAAGGCTTTATCTAAGGAGGATTGAATGATGCCTTCGTAGGTGGTTTTTGCCGCCAAGGACCGGTTGGTGGGCTGGTGAGCTAGGCTTACCTCGGCTGCTTGTGAAGAATCCGTGCCGCTGGGGCTAAGGGAACCGCCACCCCGGGCTACGGGAGCGTCTGAGGCTGCGGTTGCCGGACTCTGGTCGGGGCTTTCCCCTTGGCGTACCCGAGTGGCCTGCATGAGTTGAGGATCACTGGGGATCTGACCCTGCTGCACCAATTGCCTGATTTGCTGCCGACTTTGAGGGTCGAGGGCCGCCAGTTCTTCGTAAAAAATGTGATCTTGATTGATGTTAGAAATCTTTTGGGCGGCGACCAATAGACCCCGCCTGAGGTCATCGGAGCTGGTCAAGGCGTCGGGGGCCTGTCCCAGAATGATTCCCAAGAGGGAACGGGCCGCTTCTCGGCGCTCCACGGAATCTTGACTTCGTAATTGGGTCAAAATTGGACCGATATTGTCTTCGCAAGAAAGGTAACACATCTGGTTGTTGGATTCGTAGGCGGACAATCGCTCTTCTAGGAAGGAATCCAAGGCGTCTAAGGCCCAGGTACGTCCGCGACCGGCTTCTTCTAAGAGGCCACGAATGGGCATTTGCCTGACTTGAGAGCCATCTCGGACGGGTACTTTGGTGTCTAAGGTTAGGGTGGATTCAAAGGAATCACTGCTCAGGCTGCTGGTATTTTGATCGGTATAGTAGCCGACCTGGTCCGCAGGGGCGATGGACATGCCCAATTCTTCATTGGCAAAGCTTTGGTAACCTGATGAAACTAATGATGTTTTTTCAATTGGGTCGCCCATAGTACAAAATATGCCCGAATAGGGGGTTCTCCTTAGTTTCTTATCGCCCCTCCAAACCCTCAGGTTGTGGTTAAAACCGAAAAATTTTCAGGGCTTAGTTTTTGGGTTTTTACCCACTCAGAACTAGGCGAAAACCCAGCTTCCTTGAAGAAAAATCTGTCTATTCAGGGATTTTGACCTGGAATTCGTAATCTCCGATGCGAATTTGCATATGCTGGGTCAGGGAAAAAGCCGTAGGTTTTTGACCGAGGAGGGGAATGGGGGCGAAAGTGTCCTCAAATGAGGGATTTTTCACGGCGGGGGGAGTAGGTGCTGAAGATGTGCGACCCTGGCTTGTGGAAGGAGGCAGAGAGGTAATCATGTAAAGCCGCTGGCTACCCACGTCGGTGGAATAGATGCGGGCACCCTGTGCTTGTGGATCGGTGACGGGAAGTAGCAATACCGCCCTGCTGCCACGGGGGTCCACCGTCAACATGGACCCTGCCAATTCTTGAGTGGGCCTGATTTCCAGGTCCACCTTTCCTGCCAAAGTCAAAGTCTGTTCATCCCAACGTGGCAGATTCACCTTTGGTCCAAGGGGGTTTTCCAGGTCCCAATCTTCACCTTCGAGAATTTCCTCACCCACATGGGTATCTTGGGTGCGGACCGATTCGGGTCGTAAGGTGGATCGATCCAATGGAGTCACCAGGTTACCGGTGAAATCTAAAAGATAGTCTTCACCTAATAGGATTCGGACTTTTCCCTGTAAATAAGTCCAGTTGGGAACCTCCAACGCTTGGGTAAATCCGCGAAGGGAATCGGGACCAAAATCTTCAGTAGTGTACTGCGGTATTTGTAGGGCGACTCGGCGTCCTCTTTCTAAATTTTGCAGAGCGACCCTTCCATCGGGGGTTATATAGAGTACGGCATGAATGGCAGCCACATCTTCACCGGCATCGGGCGTTCGGATGATGCCCATGTGCTTTTCCATAAAATCCGATTGGATTCCGATTTCTGGTTGTCGACCGATGAACCAAACGGTGCGATCGGCATTCAAGAGAAAACTTTCCCTACCATTGACTAGGAGGGACCCAAAGTGTCCTTGAACGCGATGGGAATTATTCCATCCTACATTTTGGGAATGGATGCGACCCATGTATTCCTGCATTTGTGCGTCGTCTAGTTCTTCTAGGGCGGGATGACGTTTGGTGCGGGACGGTGGATTCAGTGCATCTAAAAAGTAGTCAGGTACCAGGGGTTGGTTTTGGGTGGAGGGTTTCGCGCCCTCATTTGGGAAAAAGGTGAATTCCAAATGACGATCGAGCCCGAATTGCAAAGTAGTGCCAAATTTTAAGGGTACCGAAACTTGAGGTGGTACACTAAGGCCATCTACGGTAACTCCATAGCGACTTAAATCCGTATAGGTGAATTGACCCTCGGCATTTACCGAAATATAACCTTGTTTTCGGCTGACCTGCTTAAAGTCGCGCGACAAAGCGATGTGCAGGTCTTGGGCCCCTTCGTGCTCTCGTCCGAAAGTCCATAAGGCTTGATCCCCTTTCAGGGGGATGCGTCCCAAATTTTCTAATTGCAACACCACTTGGTCGTCTTTGCCTCGAACCGGAATATGTTGCCGTCCTTCGAGTACTGCTATGGGTTCCACTAAGGGTTGATGAACCCTACCTAAGTCCATTTCAAAATCTAAATAGGCTTTGCTTGGATCACGGCGAGACCTCGCACCGGTGTTTGGAACATTGCGACTTGGTTTCGGAACCGAGGGTATACCTTTAACGCCAAATATAGCGGCTTGTGCCAGACCACCTCCTAGAAGGAAGTGGGCGTAGGTGACTCCATCCAAGACCAAATTTCCCTTCCAACCCAAGGGGCTTTGCGGCTGCCACCCGAGCATGGAGGACCGACTCAAGGCGTTGCCCAAGGAAAGGCTTAGGGGACCCAGGGTGTGGGCGAGACTTCCTTCGGCCAATGCCAGGGTCTTGGGGTGGGCTTGCCACCAGCCCCGACGGGCCAAGATCGATGCCGAGCCTCGCGCCCCCCACCGGGCGGCTTTTAAGGGCCCGAATACCAAATAGGCACTACCGAGTTCCTTTAAAAATGTGGAGGAATCGATAGTATGTTTTTTTTCAGCGAGGGTGGAATCATAAAGGGCTCCGGTCATTACAAAGGCAGGAGCTTCAAAAAAAAGCCCTAAGGATTCTGCGGCGAAGGTAGATCCCGGCATTCCGATGGGAACACGCGCCAGAAAAAATCGTGAGGTGACGGCTCCGGCGGAAACTCCAGCGGCCATGGCCAATAGATTGCGGGGCGCAAACACCGCTTCCATTATTTTAGGGTGAGACCATTCCAAGGTTTGTCCCAAGCTAGGATTTCCATCGGCCCAAGCTAACAACTCCGCGTCTCGTGAGATGGTCGGAGGGGTGTTTTGAAGGACCAGTGCTGCGATATCGAAAAATCCATATTGGGAAATCAGGGATTGCTTGGCCCAGGTTTGTAATAATTCCTGACGATTTCTTTGATCCGGTTCCTCGGCCAAGGCGATCAGGTCCTGCAACAGGGGATGGTTGCTAATTTGAAGCATCAACTGAGTTTCTGAATCATTTTGAGGATGTGTATTAGCCAAAGCCTGTTGCAAGGGTGCGGCATGCAGGAGAACCTGTTCTTGTAAGCGCTGCCAAAAGGACTCGTTTTTTTGCAGAGCTAAATCATGAGTAAGTTGATCGCCGCTTGAACTAAATTTTAGGGCAATAGAGGTGGCTCTCAGTAGCGGTAAAATTTCTTGGGCGCCTTTTTGAAGTGATAAATGGTTCAGTTCCTCACCCAGTCGTTGGGTGAAATGGCTTTGCTTCGGTAGTTTGATCCACTCTTTTTGGGCCAAATCGATTCTATTTTGTAATAGATGAATCCAGATTAGGATGAGAGTTTTTTCTTCGACACTCAACTCTTGCTGCGTTTGCATTTCGCCAATGGATTGACTGTTGATGAGCACACCTTGCAGGGTATGCTGCAACAATTGCTTAAAGACGGGCAAATGGTCCGGCGAAGATTCTGTATCGGGTAAATCCAGCGCCATTAATAATTTATTGGCCAAGTCCTTCAGCGCAGGGGAAATCAATGGTTGGGTTGGGTCTTGAGGGTTTTCCGGCTCTGGGACTAAATTCGCTGTAGGCTTTTCATATTGCTGAAAATTCCGATGGGCGGTTAAGTTCTGAATTAATAATTCCAAAGTATTTTGGACTTCTACGGTTTCTAAGGAAGGTACTTGAAGTTGATTTAATTCCTCGAGGCATTTTTCCATAGCCTGCGAAAGTTCACCCACGGTTTCATATTTTCGTTCCCAGGCAACAACAGACTTACGGTCAGGAGATAATGTCCAATCTTCATAAAAATAGATTCGACCGTTAGCTTCTTCTTTAAGGCCTGATTTTTCAGGTCGATCAATGACAATGGTAAGACGAATTTTTTCGCCGGCTTCGGTGGGAATGATGGCAAAACCCGATTGCGTTTCTGTAAACCGCATTTGCAATCGCCGCTTTTGCAGGGCCGTCAAAATCTCTTGGTAAATGTGTAAATTTTTACCCAATACGTCAAAAAAACCATCGGGAAAACTTTGGTGCAACTGAGGCAGCCAAAGCTGCGATTGAAGGGATAGGTCTGCAGGCGGGCTGGGAATACTACGTAGTCGGCGTAATAGTTGGTTCCACTTCGCTTCTTGGGAATTTGCGGGGCGGCCTGGCAGCGGTAGAGGTTGAGCTAATAACCAATCGGGCCCCTCCGGAAAAAAATCCGCTTGAGTGGAATAGGCTTGTTCTCGGGATTGTAAATGGAGGTTGGCGCTGCTTACCGTATAACGATCATGAAGGTACAGCCTTCCGTCTTTGGGGTCCGCATTATTATCCATGGGAACGACAAGGGTGAATCGAGTTTGGTCACCGAGGTGTTCGACGCGTATGGTGGTTTCGGAATCTTTCAGGATTAAACGTGCGGGATCGTCTCCCTGGAGCTTGGTTAAATCCTTGGGTTGGTTCCAGGATTCCTCCAGGACGCTGATTTCAGTCGGATTGGGTCGGTAGTGAATACCCCCGCTCATGCCTTTTCGGACTCACCCCCATAGTGGTCCGTGACGAAAGCTTCGATTGGAAAAGTTGGGGGCTTATCGGAATTGGGGCTCGCAGGTTGCGCCTTAGAAAAAATACTTATTATTTCAATAATTTATTATACCTTGGCCCCTTGGCGTTTTTCCTTAAGGAATTGAGAGAGGGCCGTTTCAATCTCGCCAAGTTTTTCACATTTGCTCACCCCTTTGACCTCCCAACTTTGAAAACTTAAGACTTCTTTCCCTAACTTCAGGGCGATGGCGATCTCGCTTAGGGTACCGTAACCGATGCCTACAGCGATCAAAATATCTGCGGAATGGGCTATGAGAGTGTTTCGTGAATGGCCCAAGTTGGTGGGCAGGGCATAGGTGACATAGGGGTTGGCCTGGGTTTTATCTGGGCCCGGTAATAGGCCTAAAACGGTGCCGCCCGCTTGGTGGCAGCCGCGACTGGATTCTTCCATGACGCCGCCCAAACCACCGCAAATCATCGACAATCCCATGGCGCCGATGAGGCGCCCCACCTCATAGGCCAATTGCTTTTCTTTTTCATTGGGGTCCGCGACGCCGATCACCCCCACCAGGGGCAGGGGTAATTTTTGGACTACAGTTTCCATTCGAGGTCCTTATACCATGGACCCAGGGTTGGGACCACTATGGCCAATGTCCTTGCACGGGGAGTCCAAGTCCATCATAACAACATGAATATGTATCGACTGATTTTATTTGATATCGATGGCACCCTATTGCTCACGGGAGGAGCCGGAAAAATGGCCTTTGACCGGGTTTTTGCCGAGCTTTACCAGATCCCAGAATGCTGGAAAAATATTCATCCTGATGGCCGGACCGATCCCAGCCTCATTGCCGAACTCTGCCGTAACAACCTAGGTCGGGGTGTTGCCACACCTGAGTTTCAATCCATTCAGAAATTGTATACCGAGTGCATGGCTCAAACTCTACAAATAGCTCCCCGATTTCGGTTGATGCCCGGGGTTCTCGAGTTACTGCAGTCCTTGGCCGATCAGGAAGGGGTAGTATTGGGCTTGGCAACGGGTAATTTTGAAGAGACCGCTTATTTGAAATTAGAGCGTGCGGGATTAAAGAAATATTTTTCCTTGGGTGGATT
>JAJFLL010000242.1 GCA_021772695.1 Deltaproteobacteria bacterium | reverse complement strand
TGAAGTTCCCTTCGGGGTGGAAACGGAGGGAGGAATTTATAGCTATATATTGGGTAATTGGTCGAAGCGGTGGGGCGCTGGCCTGCGAGTCGATTACCTCGGGATTCCTAAGGAATCCGATCGTACCCTTCGGCTTTCACCCATGGTGACCTTTCGCACTACGGAATGGTTTCGCATTAAGGCCCAGTATGATTTTATCGATGACGATATATTGGGCGTACAACATGCAGCCTTTCTTCAGTGGATTTTTACCATGGGGCCCCATGCACCTCATAATTATTAAAAAAATTAAGGAAATATTATGAAAATTTTAATTTTTGGAATGTTACTAGTCAGTTTTTTTTGGTCCCCTGTTCTAGATGCCAAGGTGAAGATCGTTTCCACACTCCCGGTATTCAGTGCCTTGGCCCAGGCAGTGGGTGGTGAAGCGGTCACCATCGACACCTTAGTTCGTTCCGATCAAGACCCGCATTTTTTACAGGCCAAGCCGAGTTATGTGATGGCCCTCAATCGAGCCGATCTTCTGCTCCATGCCGGAATGGATTTGGACGTGGGGTGGTTGCCTACGGCGGTGGTGCAATCCCGCAATCCCAAAATTCAGAAAAATGCCAAGGGAGACTTAGATCTTTCTAAGGGGATTGGTCCCCTGGAAGTACCGCCGTCAAATGCGGATCGTTCTTCGGGTGATATTCATCCCATGGGAAATCCGCATTATTGGTTGGATCCTCGAAACGGCCACTTGCTGGCCCAAAGTATTTTACAGGCCCTGATTCGCATGGACCCTACGGGAGCGACTCAATATCAAAGGAATTTTGAAAATTTTGCCCAAGAGCTTAAGGGCAAGTTAATAGTCTGGAAAACTCAGATTCAGGCTATGAAAAATCTCAAGGTGATTACCTTTCACACCACCTGGTCCTATTTTGCAGACTATGCGGGTATTTCCGTAATGGCCACCATCGAACCGAAACCGGGCATCCCGCCCAATTCTCGACATGTGGAACAATTGGTCTCGCTAATTCCCGCCGAGCGCGTGAAACTTTTGTTGATGGCTCCTTATTATCCCCGTAAGGTCCCCGAATACCTGGCCGCTAAGGTAGGAATTCTCTTGGTGGTGGGACGGCCCCAACCTCAGGAGCCTACCGCACAAGCCTATTTTCAAATGTTTTCCGAGTTAATTCGAAAACTCGAGGGAGCTAAGGGTGTCTAAGTCTTTATTACAGGCTCAACATCTGGTTTGTGGTTACGGCACACAGGCCCAAACGCCGCCATTAGATTTATTCATTCCGGGTGGAGAGATCGTGGGCATTCTGGGCCCCAACGGTTCCGGAAAATCCACATTACTCAAGACCCTGTTGGGAATATTGCCCCCAGTGGCAGGTAGTTATTTTTGGGAGACCTCAGCTGCCTTTGGATATATGCCACAAAACGGCGACATCGATCCTTTAATTCCCTTTACGCTGCAAGATGTGGTCCTCATGGGCGAGCGCCCCCATTGGTGGCCGGGTATGAGTAGAGCCACCAAATCTCGTCTACAGGAAGTCTTGGCATGGTTGGAAATGCAAGGTCTGGAACGATGCATGTATCGGGAATTGTCCGGTGGGCAAAAACAGCGGGTTCTGCTGGGTCGTGCGCTGATGTCCTGGCCCAATACTCTAATTTTAGACGAACCATTCAGCTCATTGGATTACCGGTTTCGCCTGCAAATGTGGGAACAACTGAGTCGATGGCGCGATGAAAATTCGGGTTCTTTGATTTGGATCGATCATGAAATGAATCACGTGATCAATCATGCCACTTATTTAATTTTGTTGGGAGGTAAACGCATTTTTTCCGGACCCACTCAAGAATTATTAACTGAGGAAGTTTTTACACAAGCTTATGAAGTACCGCTCCACCTCCATCAAGAAAATGGTCTTCATCAGATTCATTTTTTATAGTTTAGTATCTATGAGCCTATTCCTTTGGGGTAGGGCCATGGAGCCCCAACTCTACCTGGAATTTTTTGCGGCCACCGACCTGTGGTGGGATCCGGTAGTTGCGGGCACCTTGTGCGGTCTGGTCTTGGCCCTATTGGGAGTTTACGTTTTACTCAATCGCATCGTGTTTGTCAGCTTAGCCTTGGCCCAAGGGGCAGGACTGGGTATTTTTGTTTTATTTTGGGTCTGTCACTTCCTCGGATACCATCTGGAGCATTCGGTACTTCCCTTTCTTAGTGGGATATTTTTTGCCGGGTTGATGAGTGTGATATTTTCCTTATTAAAAAAAATTTCCGGTTTCACAGAAGAAAGTCTGATCGGACTATTGTATGTTTTGGCAGCAGCGGGTATTTTATTGATTGGTGACCGGATCACACAAGGCCTGCATGACTTGAATAACCTTGTCTACGGAAATGCGGTAGCGGTAACTACACAAGATCTGAAATTGCTTTTGCTGGTATTGCCTCCCATACTTTTGCTTCATTTATTTTTTAGTCGGCAATTTCTTTACACCTCTTCAGACCCTACTTTTCTAACGACCTTAGGAATGAAAATCCGACCTTGGCGCATGTTGTTGTATCTAATGTTTACCGTAGCCATTACAGCCGCGCTAAAAACTTTGGGAGCGTTACCTACTTTTGCTTTGTTGCTGATCCCTGCCTTTATTGGCCTGTCGAGGGCGCGTTCTACCATTGAGAGTTTTACCATTGCTGCACTACTCGGAATTATTTTGCCTGCGTTGGGGTATTATTACTCGTACCTTTTTTCGTTACCTACTGGAGCAAGTTTGATATTTGTCTCTTTATTTTTTTTATTGGCCTTAGGCTTGGAATATTTGTGGGAAAAAATTTTTCAAGTATACAGTCGATAGCGGTTTTGTAATTCAAGGAAACTCATTCGGTCTTCTTCCCAAGATTCTTCTATTTTTTTTAAGGAATCGCCTGCCGATATTTGCTTTCGCATCCGGTCGTTTCCCGCCAATAGATCGATGGCTGGAATATCCTCCACGAATTCATAAGCACGATTTCGATAGGAGAATTTTTCGGCATATAGATCTTGAACTGCTTTCAAGACGGCTACCCCGGTTAGCAGAGATTTAAAGGAACGGCGCCTAGTGACATGGATTTGAGCACCTCCACAGACTTCACCAGCATATTTTTGAAATTTGGGTTTGAAATAGGTCGGCCTAAAATAAACACCAGGTAAATTAAAGTCCTTTAGTCGGGAGCAAAGTTTATCTGGATCAATATAGGGAGCGCCGAACAATTCGAAGGGCCGGGTGGTGCCCCGGCCTTCAGAAAGTTCTGTTCCTTCGATGAGGCACATGCCCGGGTAAACCACTGCCGTTTCTAGGGTAGGCATGTTGGGACTTGGTAAGACCCAAGGTAAATCAAGTTCGTCAAAATATCGCCGTCGATGCCAACCCTTCATAGGAACCACGATTAAATCACAGTTGAGCGAAAATTCTTTATTGAACAGGTGGGCTAACTCGCCAATGGTCATGCCGTGGCGATTGGCAATGGGATAATATCCCACAAAGGAACGAAAAGGATCCGCTACCAGGTTTCCTTCCACTTGATGTCCGTTGATGGGGTTGGGTCGGTCAAGAACCACCACTTGGGTACCGCTTTGCGCGGCAGCCTTCATACAAAATGCGAGGGTGTAAATGAAGGTGTAGTAACGCGCCCCCACATCTTGAAGATCGCAAAGCAAGACATCAATGTCTATTAGGTGCTGAGTTTTGGGCTGTAGGCTTTCTAAGGTACTGCCATAGAGACTATAGACTTGGATTCCCTGAAAGGTGCTCTCTGAAACCGATTCCATATCTTGAGCCTCGCCGCCAAAGCCGTGTTCCGGACCAAAGAGCGCCTTAACTTCATAAGGGCCTTCCGCTCTGAGGGCCTGCAGAATGGATCGGAAGTTTTTATCCATGCTGGCGGGATGTCCCAGTATTCCCAGGCGTTTTTTATGAATCAATTTGGCATGGTGACGAAATAGACGGTCTAAGGCGCTTTGCATCTTAACTCTTTATTATCACAGGATAAAATGTGCAGCCAAAATAATACTTGGTATTCGGTCGTCAAGGGAAACTATAGTCATAACTTGCCGATAATAGACATAGTCCTGGTAGGACGGTGAGGTGTTAGATATGAAAAAGCTTTTGATATTATTGACCTTTTCCTTGGCACTCCTCTACGGAGCCGAACTTCGAGCCCAGTGCGTCAGCTACGGGTGCACCAATTCCAATTATTACTATAATTTAGGGGCCTATACCTATTTTTGGAATAATGCCTCCACTTCGATGAAAGCGGCCTACGCCATCGATCAAAGTTTTGGTGCCTTATTTTCTAGTTTAAATTTGATTGCTGAGGGGAAGGCCTTAGAAAATCATATCAATGCCCGGCGCAATAAACTTGAAAATTACAAAAGCGTTAAACGCTATTACACCGAAGGTATTCCGCCTTTTGCCTCCCATGGTCCCGATGGGCGACCCCGGTCCCCCGAAATCACTTGGGCCGATGTGGAATCGATCGATTGATTTAACCCCGACCTTTTACCCATATTGCTAAAAATACCATGGCCGCAAAGAGTAAGCGGTAGACCACGTAGACCGTGTAAGAATACGTGCGAAGAAAGTACAGCATGTACTTGATGGCCAGGTAACCGACCACAGCACTGACCGCAATGCCGATCCAGACATTGAGGTTGTAACCCATTCCGAAAAAATCTTTCGCTTTTAATAAGGCCGCTCCTGCTACGGCTGGCATACTCAAGAGAAAGGAGAACCTAGCTGCCGAGGTTCGGTCCAATCTTCTGGCCAATCCCGCAGTGATGGTGACCCCCGATCGGCTGGTCCCGGGAATCAGTGCCAGGCTCTGGGCCAAACCAATCCAAATGGCATCCATGAGTGTTAACTCAGGCACGGATTTATTTTTTTTGCCCCAGTGGTCTGCGGCAAATAGTAACAGGCCAAAACCGGCCATATTAATGCCTATCCATAGAGGATTTCGGAAAATAGTTTCAGCGTAGGACTCAACGGTGAGCCCAACGATAGCTGCGGGTATGGAACCCAAAATGATGAACCAAATTAATTTTTCGTTGGTAGAATAATTTTTTGGAGATTTCGTGCATGAGGTAAAAAAAGCCTTTGCCAGCTGAATCCAATCACGAAAGAAATAGGCCAGCAGGGCGATGAGGGTGCCGAAATGCAAGGCGATGTCAAAGGTGAGTCCAGGGGTGGGAAAATCAGCCAGCCAAGGTAATATGACCAAGTGGGCCGAACTAGAAATGGGTAGAAACTCTCCTAGTCCTTGCACCACGCCTAAGATGATCGAATGAAAAAGGTTTATCATGGGGTAATTTCAAAGGGCCGGGACACGATGGTTTCCGGCATTTTTTCATATTGATAGCGATTACAAAACTGCACCTGAACCCCATATTTGCCGGGGGCGATTTTTTTTTCGGGAAGTTTGACTTGTAAGGACCGTGCCTCACCTCTTTTGCTTAGCACCACACAAGCTTCATTTGATTTAGCTTGTCCGGAAATATGAACGGGTAGATCGGCAATGGTCGCTGGGGTTGGATTATTTAAAGAAACCAGGGTGAATCGGCTGGGGATGCCGATGGGGTATTGGGTGACTCGCATAAACTTGAGGGCGATTTCTTCTCCGGGGCGGTAGCGGTCGAAGTCTGCTTGCAGAATGACCTTTTCATTTTGTTGGGGGGACTTGTCCTCTGTTTTAGAGGTTGTTTCACTCCAATATCGAGAGGGTCCCGTATCCAGGTGAAAATGCTTGGAATGGTACCAACCGATTCCACAACAATCGAGACCCTTGACGAAATCAAATACCTCTGAAGCAGACACTCCGATGAGAATCAAGTCTCCTGCCGCACCCTCAATATGCATACTGGATTGGGCGGCCAACTTACCCTGATTTCTTAATTTCTGATTTAGATTAGGGGACCGGTACCCGGATCTAACGGAGTAGTTTTTGCCCTGTAATTGATCTTGTACGTAATCAAGTATTTCGATAAATCTTAGGGACAGGCGCTCTTCGGCAGGGGTCCAAGGGGACCTAAATAAGAGCCCTATTTTTTGCAGTCCTTCAGGAAGGTAAGTGTTATTTGCGGTGCGATAAGTGACGCTTTGTCCGGCCACTGTAATTGTGCCGTCTCCCATGAGAAAAAAACGAGGGGGTTCGGCCCTGGCGGGGCTGCAGAATAAAATGGTCACCAATAGAAATATGGGGAATATCTTGCCAAGCACAGTTGCATTTCTCCTAGAGGTTTTGTAGCAGGGATCCTTCATTATGATTATCGGCCTTACCGGAAAAAACGCAGCGGGAAAAGGAGAAGTTGCTCAGGTGCTTCAAGAGGGGGGGTTTTATTACCTCTCCCTATCGGATCTCCTCAGAGAAGTTTTGGTAGAGCAAGATCTCGACATCACCCGGGAGAATCTCATTAAGGTTGGTCGAAAAATGCGAGAAACCTACGGGGGTGGTTATCTTGCCGACCGCGCCCTGCAACAGATAGAAGTTGATAAGAATTATATTGTCGATTCCATTCGAAATCCCCGCGAGGTTGAGGTTTTGCGGCGCAATCCAAACTTTCGTCTGGTTCATGTGGTTGCCTCAGCCGATACCCGTTTTCATAGAATGAAACTTCGCAATCGGGAAGGTGATCCTCAAATAATCGACGACTTCAATCAATTAGAGGCAAAAGAAGCCTCGAATGCCGATCCTAACGCCCAACAAT
>JAJFLL010000241.1 GCA_021772695.1 Deltaproteobacteria bacterium | reverse complement strand
TCATCCGGCATGCTGCCCCGCATGAATTCTTCCGGGGCCCGCCTTTCTAGCCGCATTGTTTTTTGGGGTGTCTTCCTGTTTTTTTTAGCGGCCTCTCTCCATGTCTTAAACCAACCGGTGATCTCTAAGGGCTTGAATTCACTGGCCGGTTATTTTCCAAAAGTTCTTGCCGCGGCTTTGATAATTTTTCTGGGATTTCTTTTCGGCAATATTTTTGGCGCTGCTGTCCAAAAGATTTTTGCCTCTTCCAAAATGGGTTCGGGAGAGTTGTACGGCAGAGTTACCAAATACCTGATTATTGTTATCATCTCTTTGGTGGCCATCGAACAATTGGGAATCAATATTAACTTATTGATTGTCATACTGGCCATCTTTGTCGGAATGATTGCGGGAGGGGTGGCCTTGGCCTTTGCCCTAGGTGCTAAGAGCACGGTGCAAAACATTCTGGCAACCCATTATTTGGGGAAGGTGTATCAGGTGGGACAACGAATCAAGATAGACGAGATAGAGGGAAAAATTTTACAAATGGAGGCTACTCACTTGATTTTAGAAACTTCACAGGGAAACATGATGCTTCCATCTACGTGGCTTTCGGAACGACCAGTGCAAATATTGCCAAATGAATAAACTGGAATCCATTTTTTCCTTTCTGGCGGGGCATTATATAGAAAGGTTCCCTAAGGAAGCAGCCCGCATTCTAGAGACACAGCAGAATCTGGCACAAATAAAGTCTTTTATCGCCAAGTTAAACATTGTTCAAACCCGCCTAATTTTTACCCACATGAATTCCCATTTGGCTCAAGAATGTTTGAGTGAGATTGAATTAGAAAAGACATACCAAGTTTTAGAAGAAATTCCTCCTGAGAAGGCCGCTACTATTTTACGTTTGTTGAGAAAAGTCGACCGGGAAAAATATTTGTCCGGGTTACGAAAAAAAAATGTGATTCTACTTCGTGCTCTTGTTTCTTTTCCACCCGATTCGGCGGGAGCTATGATGGATCCCCATGTATTCGAAGTGGCTCAAGACCTCACTGTATTGGAAGTTAAAAAGGCCATTAAAAGGTTTTCTAAAAAAGTCCGACAATTTTTTTATGTGGTGGATACTCAAGGGATATTACAGGGTAGAGTTTCCTTGTTTGATTTTCTGCAGAGTGCGGATGAAACTTCGATACATGGAATCATGGAGGGCCCCGAGCCTTATCTATTTTCCGGAGCCACTTCTCAAGAAATCTTGCTGCATTTAGGGTGGCGGGATTTTCCTGAGCTTCCGGTGGTGGATGAATCCCGTCGTATTTTAGGAGTGCTCTCTTACCAAGTCATGCAGCGCCTGCAGAAAAAGTCGGAAGAGAGTTTTGTTACACCTAAGACGACCTTGTTGCGCTTGATGGAGACCGGTTGGATTGGGATGATGGCTGCTTGTCAACACGTGTCGGAAATCGTTCAAGAAAACCTAAGGAGCGAAAAATGAAGACTACAGGCGCTTTGGCTCAGCCCTTGGCCGAAGATTTTTTCTTCCAACATCCTGTAGAAGCGGCCCATGAATTAGAAAAGAGGCCTAGCTCTGAAATTATGGCCATGCTGAAAAGTCAGAGCCCAGAGACGGCGTCCAGGCTACTCACCTATATTTCGGCACCTCAAGCTGCTCATTGGCTGGAGCAACTGGGCCTGGAGACTGCACTTCCAATATTTGAAAAGTTGGATAGTCGTGATGCGGCTCAAGTCTTGGCTCAATTTGAGAAGAAGGATCGTAATGAAATATTACAAAAACTTCCTCTTTCTCATCGTGAAGAAATCCAAGGCCTATTAACTTATAAACCGAACCAAGCGGGATTTTTCATGGATCCCCGGGTTTTTACCTTTGCGTCAAGTGACACGGTCCATGAAGTATTGATACGGATTCGGTCGAATAAAAAGCATCGTATCTTAAATATTTATGTGGTGGGAGAAGAAAAAATTCTTCTTGGGGTGGTACCCTTGGAGGTGTTGGTCCTGGCTGAGGGTAATACATCGCTAGTGGCATTGATGAACGCCAATCCATACATAATTTCCGACTTTGCTCCCAGGGAAGAAGCCATCGATATCTTTGATAAATCGCGAGTTGCAAGTTTGCCTGTGGTTAATTTTGCTAGACGTCTCTTGGGGGTAATCCGCCACTCGGCACTTGTTGAGGCGGTGGAAATTGAGGCCTTGTCTGATTTGCAAACCATGGTCGGGGCGGGTTCGGAGGAACGTGCTTTATCGAAGGTATTCTTTGCGGTTAAAAAACGCTTGCCTTGGTTGCACATCAATTTGGCCACTGCCTTTCTAGCCGCTGCAGTGGTGGGTCTCTTCGAAGATACCATCGCCAGGTTTACGGCTTTGGCCGTGCTATTGCCGGTGGTGGCCGGTCAATCGGGAAACAGCGGTGCACAGGCCCTGGCAGTGACATTACGAGGTTTGGCTCTAAGAGAGGTGCGGGTGAGACAATGGGCCAGGATTGCTTTTAAGGAAACACGGGTGGGCTTGATTAACGGATTTGCCGTTGCCATAACCACGGGCGTTGGGGTCTATTTTTGGAGCCGGTCCCTGGGGCTGGCCATGGTAATCGGGGTGGCCATGGTGATTTCCATGATGATGGCAGGATTGTCCGGTGCGATTATTCCGATTGCCCTTACCGCATTGAGACAAGATCCAGCTCAATCTTCTTCGATTTTTTTGACCACGGTCACCGACATCGTGGGTTTCTTTAGCTTCTTAGGGTTGGCCACTATCTTGGCAGGCTTTCTTTGATGCAATGGTTAGGTAAATCAATTCTTATTATTAATTTTGATTATTCAGTCTTTTGATATGTTTGATCAGCGTTTTTTATTCGTTGATGCCTATACTTCTGGCTAAGAAGGTTTGGGCGCCCGGGCCGAAACTAGAAATACCGGACAATGGGTTTCTTGAAGCACCCAGTCGGTCACACTGCCGACCTTGACGTATTCTTGCCGGCCCACACCACCGCGGCCGTGGCTAACCATCATGATGAGATCAACCCGCTCGTCTAAGGCCACTTGGGTGATGGTTTTGGCGGGACCCGAACCGGTTACTAAGGCGCGGGTTTTGATTCCCCGTTCGTTGAGACCTATGGCGAAATGGTTCAAGTATTGTTCCAATTTTTTGTTGTAATCATCGGTTTCACTGCCTTCAGGTACGGCGAGCAGTATAACTTCACTTTTATAGCGGCCTCCCAGTTCACGAACAAAGGGTAAAACTTGTTCTGATATTTCCGAGCCGTCTAGAGTTACCAATAATTTTTGAAATCGGGTTCGGGTACTATGCCAATCTTCCGTAGGGCGAACCACCAATAAAGGTGGGGTGGTTTGATAGATGACCTCTGAGGTGATGCTCGATACCAGCCAACGTCGCAATCGGGACCGTCCGTGGGTGCTCATGATCAAGAGATCGGAACCTGGGTTACTCGCGAAGGCGCCGATTTCCTTGGCGGGTGAGCCCTTTCGGATCAAGTAACTAACTTTGTAACCACTCCCTTTAATATCTTCAGCCACATCTTCTAAATAGTCTTTGGCGCTTATTTCATCAGTAAGGTTTGCAGAAGGTCCGTTGTCGTTTTGATCCGAATGAATTTTGCCTTTGGGTTCCACTACTGTCAATAAAGTGATTTGACCGTCATAGGCCCGCGCTAAACTTTGTGCAATACTGAGAGCCTGTTCCGCTTCGGGGGATTGGTCCAGCGGAACCAGGATATTTTTTAGGCTCACTCCAGCATAAATCGACTGACTCTGTATAGGAGGCAGGTAGCTGGAAGAAATGAGCATACCAAGCCTCTCTGAGACGGCATTGGGTGGCCCCAGTCGTTTGCGATAGAAACCAAAAACAAGATAAAGGATGGGGATTAGAATTAGGTAACTCCATGCACCTTCGAAAAATCGTTCTTCAAAAATGATCAATGTGGCAATGGTAGTCAGGATAGCTGCAAGTAGAGTCCCTCCCAACATTCCTGCCAGTTTTAAACTTTTATGGGAGCGCATCTCTCTGAGAAGGCGTTTGACTGCGGCCCAACCGGTGAGACTGAGCAAGATAAAAACTCCAGCGGCATAGAGGGCTAAGTAGGTTTCTTCGTGAGTGCCAAATAAAAGGAAGCAGGCGATGCAAATACCCGCTTCGATCCAAACGGGTTTGCCTGCCACGTCGAATTTATTTCTTTGTCCAAAAAAGGCCGGAATATAATGGCGGTATCTCAGGCCTAGACTAAGGTTTTGTATTCCCTGGGCGCTGGCCGCGCATGCGGATAATAGCACGGCCACGCCCACCAATGTTCCGGCATAGGCCAGTGGGCCGGGAAGTAATTTGTCCATGGTTTGAGTGAACACCGAGACGTGGGGGTCCATGGGGTTGGACAAATTCATGATGGCCGGCCCCACGATCAACATGGTCAAAGATGTAGTTCCCATGATGATGAGCAAACTGCCAAAGGCCTTTCGACTACGCTGACTGGCGCTGCCTTCATAAGCGGCCACCAAATTGGCGAAAATTTCGATTCCGGTCATCAAGGCTAAGATTCTAGCGTAGCCCCCTAGAGTAAAGTGTAGGTTTTCTAAATGGAAAGCGCGCAGGTCTAAATTGGGGAGATGAAAACCGAACTTCCAGATGGTGGTGACAATCATGGTCCATAAAAGTAGGAGCACCCCAGCCGTGGCGGGACCAAATGCCTTGGCGGCAACCTTGGGTCCGCGATTGACGGCATAGGCCGTCAATAAAGTAAGGAGGATGGCTACATGGGTACGCAGGGGAATGCCGGCAAAACTTTGTTTCAGATCGGGAAACCGGTCCGCAATAAAGGTGACCAAGGCCGCCATGCTCACCAGGAAGGTGAGGGTGTATTCAACGACGGTAATGCCCGCATTGATCTTGACCGCCCACGGGCCGAATTCATCTTCATTGAGCCCGCTACCCCCGCTACCATCGGTCACCCAAATCATTACCAAGCGGTACATGGCCGACACGGTGACGACGGTCAGAACGGCCAGCCAAATGGCGGTTCCGAAAGAAATGGCCGCGACACCGGCTACGACGAGAAGACGAAGAAAGGGTCCAAAGACATAGAGGGGGGAGGTTGCGGGATCGCCACCCCCGGCCAGGGCACCCTCGAAGGATCCCGATAATTTATGGGAGACGTGGGCCATTAAGTGCCTTTCTGCTTAGTTTTGGCCATGCGGGGTGATTTTTCGATATTATTGGCCACAGCTTTCCTGACAACAGCTAGAAAAAATATTTGGTCATTTTAATACTGTTTACCTGCGGAAGCCCAGTTTTCTTTATTCCCTCTCACTTCACTCAGAGGTTTGGGCCATTCGGTAGATCTACAATGCCGACCATATTCCCGAGATTAAAATCTTTAAATCCGCTCGGACTATTTATAGCTCTGACGGGACATGCAGAAAAAATATGAAATTTAAAAGGAAACAGTCCCTTTAACTGGGATCGTCATGGAAAATTCACTGCCAGGTATGAGTTCGGCAAAGGTCCCAACGAGTTGGCCCGTGATGGTAATTTCGGCGTCAACGGATTGGGGCGGCATACAGGTAAAGAAGACTCGAACGATGGGTTTTTCACCGGGCGCAGCCCCGACATTATCAACGGAAAAACTGATAGCGGGGTTTGAAGAACTAATGGTGTAGTCGGCTACTTCATCGGTGGTATTCGTGATTTCAAGTATCGCAATCTCCTGTGGACAAGGACTCACGTTGACCTGGTGTTCGAACATGATGGATTCCTCGTTCAGGTCGAAGGTAGCCTTCGGTTCATTGCTTTCAATGGGAGATTCCGCAATGGCAAAACGGATTCGCGTCAGATTGAGCCCACCTTGATAACGATAGTTCGATACCCTGGCGCCATTTTCATCTTCTACGATTCGATAGGTGTCACGAGACTGGCGTGGGTTAAAAGGGTCATGAAAATCTAAAAAGTTCCTGGTGCCAATAGATGAAGCACCGACCACCGTGACCATATGGCCACCGGCTCGGTGACCGGGCACAAAATTGCC
>JAJFLL010000025.1 GCA_021772695.1 Deltaproteobacteria bacterium | reverse complement strand
AATGGTGAAATCAATACCATCCAGGGCAATCGCAATTGGATGCGGGCGAGAGAACCGGAGCTGAATTCCCTGCCCTGGGCTAGAGATCCCGAGGTCCTAAAACCCATCATTCAAAACGGTGCTTCCGACTCGGCCAGCTTTGACAATGCCTTGGAAGCCATCGTGATGGGTGGAAGAGACGTCTTACAAGCCAAGAGCATGATGCTGCCAGAAGCATGGGAAAACATGCCTCATATGTCTGCAGAACGCCGGGCGTATTTTGAATACCACAGTTGTTTGATGGAACCTTGGGATGGTCCAGCGGCCATCACCTTCACCGACGGCCATTACGTGGGAGCCATTTTGGACCGCAATGGTCTGAGACCAGCCCGCTATGTGCTTTCTACCGATGGAGTATTGATCCTTGCCAGTGAAGTGGGAGTCATTCCCATTGCCGATGACAAAATCGCGAAACGTGGTCGCTTGGGTCCAGGGCAAATTTTGGCAGTGGACCTTAAAGAAAAGAAAATTTTAGAAGATGAGGCCATCAAGAGCAACCTGACCGAGGGAAAGCCTTACGGAAAATGGCTCGAAAAAGGCTTGTGGCGTTTTAGCAATCGGGAAAGGCCTAAAGGACTACGAGCGCCCGAGCTTAGCGATGAAACTCGACAGCGACTTCTGCTTGCTATGGGGTATACCCAAGAAGAAATGGACATGCTGCTCGTTCCCATGGCGAGCGATGCCAAGGAGCCCACTTATTCTATGGGTGACGACACTCCACTTTCGGTGTTGACCAAGAATGCTCGACCTCTTTTTACCTATTTCAAACAACTCTTCGCGCAAGTCACCAATCCTCCCATCGATCCCATCCGTGAAAAATTGGTCATGGCCTTAAATACTTATTTAGGTCCACGGGGAAATATTTTTGAAGAAGCCCCCGAGCATGCCGAGTTGATTCAATTAAAAAGCCCGGTTCTCGATGACATTGATTTGAATGATTTAAATAATACCCAACGGGAAAAATTTAAAACAGAGACACTCTTTACTCGCTTCAAGGCCGCACAAGGCCCCTTGGAGCTAGAAGAGGCCTTACTTTCTCTATGTGACACGGCAGCGCAAGCGGTACGCGCGGGAGCTTCTGTCTTGATTTTGAGTGATCGAAATATTTCCAAGGAGTATGCCCGGATTCCCATGTTGTTGGCCGTTGCCGCGGTACACCACTATTTAATCCGCGAAGGCTTGCGCATGCGCGCGGGGATTATTGCCGATTCCGGTGATGCCCGAGACGTTCATCACTTCGCCTGTTTGATCGGATTTGGCGCCCAGGCCGTTTGCCCCTACCTTTCATTGGCGACGGTTAACCACCTCGTAGTGGCGGAAAAAATTAAAGACACCTCAAAGGAAGCGGCCCTAGCCAATTATAAAAAAGCCGTCGAAGGGGGCCTTTATAAAATCATGTCTAAAATGGGCATTTCCACCCTTTCCTCTTATAAAGGTGCGCAAATTTTTGAGGCTATCGGACTCAAACAAAGCATGGTGAATCGATACTTCACGGGAACCTTTTCAAAAGCAGGCGGTATCGGTTTAGAGGAATTTGCTAAAGATATTCTAGCTTGGCATCAAGAGGCTTTTGCTACCGAGGGAGCCGACAATGTGACCCCGCTTAAAATTGGGGGCAATTACCGTTTTCGTCGCGACGGCGAATACCATGCTTTCAACCCAGAGGTGGTCAAGACACTGACTAAGGCCTCTCGTACGGGCGATCCTGAAGATTACCAAACCTTTGCGAAAACCGTGAACGAACGGCCTCCCACCACACTGCGCGACCTGTTTGATTTTCGCCCTTCCGACGCCATTCCCCTTGATGAGGTCGAACCCATCGAAAATATATTGGCCCGCTTCAATACGGCCTCTATTTCCTTAGGTGCCTTGAGCAAAGAAGCCCATTCCACCCTCGCCATCGCCATGAATCGCATGGGCGGCAAAAGCGGCTCCGGTGAGGGCGGCGAAGATTCCGCACGTTTTTTCCCCATGCCAAATGGAGACTCGGCAAATTCGAAGATCAAACAAGTGGCCTCGGGACGATTCGGGGTTCGAGCCTCTTATTTAGCTTTTGCCGAACAGTTAGAAATCAAGATGGCTCAAGGTTCTAAGCCCGGTGAAGGGGGACAACTCCCCGGCAAAAAGGTCAGCGAAGAAATCGCTCGCCTCAGGCATGCTACGCCAGGAGTAACTTTAATCTCTCCACCCCCGCACCATGATATCTACTCCATCGAAGATCTGGCCCAATTGATATACGATTTAAAACAGGTCAACCCTAGGGCCAAAGTCATCGTCAAATTGGTTGCTGAGTCCGGAGTCGGCACCATCGCCGCAGGAGTGGCCAAGGCCCATGCCGATATCATTTTGATATCGGGACATGACGGAGGTACCGGGGCCTCACCGCTTTCCTCCATCAAAAATGCCGGCAGCGCTTGGGAATTAGGCTTGGCCGAGACCCAACAAACCTTGGTACTCAACGATCTCAGAGGCGCCGTTACTTTGCGTGCGGATGGCGGCATGAAAACCGGTCGAGACATCATCATGGCTGCTATCTTAGGGGCAGAAGAATATGGTTTTGGCACCGCGGTAATGATCGCCGCCAGTTGTTGCATGGTACGACAATGCCACTTAAATACTTGCCCCGTGGGTGTGGCCACACAAGATCCTCGACTGAGAGAAAAATTTAAGGGTACGCCTGAGATGGTGGTGCATTACCTGACGGGTGTAGCCCAAGAGGTGCGTGAAATCCTCGCCAAATTGGGAAAGCGTTCCTTGCAAGAAATTATCGGGGCCCCCGAGTTACTCAAGCCAAAAGACCTACCCGATTACCCACGTACCCACGAACTCAATTTCGAAGGAATTTTAAAACAGGTCGACACCGGTCATACCAAGGCAAGGGTCTGGGGATTAAAACGCAATGACTGGAACGACAAACCGCTAAACGAAAAAATCTTTCGGGAGGCTTCCGAGGCTCTTGAAGGCAAGGGCTCCGTATCCCTGAGATATGAAATCAAAAACACCGATCGTTCGGTAGGAGCTCGCGTGGCGGGCGAAATCGGACTGCGCTATGTGGACGAAGGACTGCCGCCAGGTATTGAGATAGAACTCAATTTTAAAGGTTCGGCCGGTCAAAGCTTCGGCGTGTGGATGACTAAGGGCATGCGCATGATTTTAGAAGGTGAAGCCAATGATTACGTGGCCAAAGGTATGTGCGGCGGTGAATTGATCATCGTGCCGCCGAAAAACAGCCATTTTGTCCCCGAAGACAATGTCATCATGGGCAATACCTGTTTTTACGGAGCTACCGGTGGACAAGCCTTCATTCGCGGTCGTGCTGGCGAGCGCTGTGGCGTAAGAAATAGCGGCGGCATATTTGTCGTTGAGGGCGTAGGCGACCATTGTTGTGAATACATGACCGGTGGCACCGCGGTTATTCTTGGACCCACTGGAAGAAATTTCGGAGCGGGCATGACAGGCGGCGAAGCCTACGTACTCGATGAAAAACGTTTGTTCGATATTCGATACAATCCTGAGCTGATTGAAATTCAACCCGTCGATGGCCAAGATCAATTGGAAACTCTCGCCAACCTCTTAAAACGCCATCACGAATTGACAGGGTCTGCACTGGCCGATCGCATCTTAAAAAACTTCGGTGAATTCAAAAAACTTTTTTGGCATGTTAAGCCCAAGCCGACCGAAGCACCCGCCGCCGGCCAGGTCATACCGATGAAACAAAAAAAGGATCAAGCCGGTTAATCTAAGTTGTCCTAAAGGCATTGGCCCCATTGAAGACCCGAGTTAAAAGATATCTCGAAATACTACACGAAAGTTATTGGTTCTTCCCTTTGCTCATGGCGATGGGCGCCGTTTTCCTTGCCTGGTTTATGATTCAGTTAGACCGTCAGTGGGAAATCGATCCACCGGTTAAAATCGCCTTGGTCTATGGTGGTGGCCCGGAAGGAGCCAGGGCCGTCTTATCACTGGTAGCAAGTTCCATGATTACCGTAGCAGGTGTGGTGTTTTCCATCACCATCGTCGCACTAACGCTAGCATCACAACAATTTGGGCCACGTCTACTTAGAAACTTCATGAAAGATCGGGGCAATCAGATTGTCCTCGGAACATTCATTGGCACCTTCCTTTACTGTATTCTAATTCTACCCAACATTGTTGGCCAGGAGGGAACTAAATTCGTACCCTATTTTTCGGTAAATATGGGCATGCTGCTGGCAGTCAACAGTCTAATCGTTTTGATCTATTTCATACACCACATTCCCGCCTTAATGCAGGTTTCAACAGTAATCAACGAGGTAACCCAGCAGCTACTTCAAACCATTAGAACATTCTTTCCCGATGAATTTAATGAAGGTGCTACAAGCAACAAACCTGCGCTTAGTCAGGGGGAAGAGTTAAGGAAAAAAATTCAGTCAAAGGGAATAAATATCGCCGCAAATCAAAGTGGGTACATCCAAGCAATCGACTATGAAGGTTTACTGCAGCATTCCATCGAACACGATCTCGCTATTTTGATTCAATTCAGACCCGGCCATTTTCTCATCAAAAACAGTTCAGTTGCCCAAATACTAAGCGATGAGGACCGCCCCGATCTCAATAACAAAATAGTCAATAGTGCGCTTTTTCTAGGAGAAAAACGCACCCCCACCCAAGACATCGAGTATGCCATCAGTGAATTGGTTGAAATAGCCTTACGGGCCTTGTCTCCAGGCATTAACGATCCGCGCACCGCCATCAATTGCATTGACCGTCTCAGTGAAGGTATTGCCGAATTGGCCTCTAGAAAAATAAGTCTGCCGTATTTCTATGATAGTGATGATAAGTTGCGAGTGATGGGGCAACCCCAAACCTTTCGCAGCGCCATCGATCAATCGTTTAATGAAATTCGCCAGATCGGACGTGGAAATACCGCCATTTGCATTCGGTTATTGGAAGTCTTGAAAGAGATTCTACCCCACACCTACCGTGATACCGACCGACAGGCCATGCATATTCATGCCGATATGATTCTCCGTTCGTGCCGAGATTCCATCAAAGAAGAATGCGATTTGGAACAAGCCGAGTCCAGGTATCAGGATTTTTTGCAGACTTTAGAGTCTTTAGGCTGATGGTTTTTTGGGATACAGCCACCAAGCAAACATTCTAGTCATCAGCGGCATGACCAAATAAGTCATAGACGACACGATTAAAATGCTGACGATTAAAAATCGCAGCGATAAGTTAAGAGGAACAAGGTATTTTCCCAGAAAATGGAAAATTATCAGCAGTAAGGCATAAACCCCGATCCAAGTGGTAATCACGATTTTATATTTGGGGGGCGGTATGATGGGTTCATCGGTCGACAAGGTAAACCAAGTCTCTAAACCTGATAAGGAATGCTTTTTGGAAGACAAAGTGTGCTGATGCACTTTTTTAATTAATTTTGCCTTGGTGTCGGAATCATTCCATCGCTGGTAATTTTCGAAGTTGTCGAATCGATAAAAAACGTTGTATTCCCAAAACCGCTTTTTTTCCCGTTGAACGATTTCACTTCCCTGATAGCCCGCATAGCGGCTGGCAGCAGTCATGAGCTGCTTCAAATATGTCTCAAAGTTCTTCTGATGATTGGCCGCTACCTGATGGATCACGACCACGGTGACTTCGTTGGGTTTATTAGTTTCGGTTGGATTCATAAATATTTCGGTTGGGCTTAAGATTATGGAAGCCGCCGAAATAAATCAATGTTATTGATGGCTATCACCGAAGTATCCTTAGGAGTCGTCTATGACCACATCCCGATTAGAGGCCTTTAGTGACGGGGTCTTGGCCATCATCATCACCATCATGGTCTTAGAGATGAAGGTGCCTCATGATGCCAGCTTGACTTCGTTAAAACCACTGATTCCAGTCTTTCTCAGCTACCTACTCAGCTTCATCTATTTGGGTATTTATTGGAATAATCACCATCACCTTTTCCAAGCCGCCACACGCGTCACCGGTCTCACCCTGTGGGCCAATCTGCACCTGCTCTTTTGGTTGTCTTTGATTCCATTTGCCACCGGATGGATGGGAGAAAATCACTTTGCCCCTTACCCGGTAGCCTTATATGGCATTATTTTATGGTGTTCCGCCATGGCCTTTACCATCCTCGCCCGCAACCTGGTCTCAGTTCATGACCAAGACAGCCCCATTGCCAAGGCCCTAGCCAAAGATCGCAAGACAAAATTATCGCTGGTCATTTATACCCTTGCCGTGGTGGTGGCCTTAAAATTTCCTTGGGCGTCCGGGGCCTTGTACGTTGCCGTGGCCTGCATCTGGTTGATTCCCGATAGGCGCCTCGAGAAATCCTTGAAATATTAAATTCGAGTCGGCTGGGGGCACTGAACCACCAGCCTCAAAGTGTTTGCACAATACGTAGAACAAAAAAACCGGGGGCGTGGGCCCCCGGTCCGTGTGCATGTCCCCCGAATTATTTTCTCATGCGACGATAGCTCCAGGGAAATCCCAAAATTAGCATCAGCATCCAGGATGGGTCTACCGCCGAACTTGAAAATGACGTTAAACTGCAACCGTTGGCTCCCATTAGGACGGCTTCCCTAAAAATCGCTGACTCTTCCCCACCGTCATCAAGGACTTCGGGTAATAAAACTGCATCGGGTTCATCGCTCCATTCCTCATCGTCCGAGTCGGGAATGAGCACGATCTCCGTAGGGGAAATGGGGTCGAGATCTAGCCCGGAAGGGTTTCGGTCCAACTCGACTACTCGACCGGAAGTGGTTTTTTCGGGATTTTGTGGCCCAAGGTTATATTTTCTAGAGTCCGTAGATATTTCGGTATTGGCTTCGGTATTCCATTCTTGAATGTGACCTTCCTCGAAGGTCCAATTTTCAGGTAGCTGGGAACTGGCCGCGCTGGTTACCGGTGCGGCCATGAGACAAAGTAATAGCGTCATGCAAATGGTTTTCATAATATTCTCCTTAAAGATTTTCCATTCGGTGGTAGATTATTTTTCGGTATGGTTGAGATGGTTTGGATCAGTGGCATCCCCGGCACCGGCGTCATTGGTCCACTGATTGATCTGTTTTTGATAACCGGGAAATTGCTTTTTCATCATTTGTCCCATAGACCAACTCACCAAAAACTTGACCACGTCTTTGGCGATGGCCGCCTCTTCTCCGCCACGGTTTTCTTCCACCAGACCGACGGCCTCATTCAGATTTCTCCCTGCAAAGACACCGAGCAACCCGAAGGTATTTTCGAAAAACGGTTTAAGAGAATTTTTTTCAAAAAGCAGGCTTTGCTCCACATGGGGACTGAATTTTCCCCCAGCCAGGGCAAAAGATCGCACCGCTCCCAGTAAAATTAAATTGGTGGCATAGCCCTTTCCCATATTTTCTAAGGTCCAAAGTTTTTCGGGATCTCGGTCTAAGGACTGGGTGAGTAATTGATAACCCAGCAATACCCCTGCCTCGGCCATCACCCCTGCCGCCCAGCCGATGGCGGGCGCCAATTTACCGAGTTTGTCAGAGTTTTTGACTAGAAAGGTTACCCAGTGACGAGTCAGACTTCGTGCGGCCATTCCCGTCATCATCATGGGCACGCTGT
Source organism: Deltaproteobacteria bacterium (assembly GCA_021772695.1). Lineage (GTDB taxonomy): Bacteria > UBA10199 > UBA10199 > DSSB01 > DSSB01 > JAJFLL01. Next base: position 9,926 of record JAJFLL010000025.1, on the reverse strand, counting down.
TCACCAAATCATCGGAGGTGACCGAGGTTAGAGTCATGAACACACCACGCAGTATGGAGGAATCTCCTTCCAAGGCGGCGATGCCCAATTGGGCCGACTCACAAATGGATGCATCCTCCTGGGTGGCCAGAATCAAATGATAGATATCGTAGGCGCTATTGGGCAGTCCGTAACGACCTTCCATCATCTGCGCATCTTTTAATAACTCTTGCGCCAGAATGGGTTGAGGAGGCACCTCAAAGATATAGGCCAAAAGCATGCCGTAATCACCGGAACGCAATTGTTGCCAGGTCTCTTGATCTGCTTTTGAGAGCCCTTCGAGTGCGATTTCAATGGTCAGGGCCTCGCCCGATTCCATTTTGCCGGCGAGATTTTGGATGAGGGCCTGCTCCCGCTGATAGGTTTCTCGGATTGGACCTTCCCAGTCTACGGGTTCCGGTTCATCTTCCATGTAAAACCAGCCGTATAAACTACCGTATCGTGCCAAAAAATGGCCGGCGGAGTTGGCACCTTCAATGATTTCATCGGTCCAACCCTCAAGCTCATCCATCTTTTTTTGGTAGACCTCTTTGGATACCGTGCTCCACACCCCTAGGGCACCCAATTGATAGGCCCGAATTTGATCCTCTTTTATTTTGGGAATGATGGTATCGGCCTGCAGCAAACCGAATTGGAAGACGTCCATGGCATCATCGATACGTTTTTGGTTATTTTGATAGAGCTTCTCGGCCCGCATCACTTCCACGGGGTCTTGGTATTCCGCGGTGTCCTCTGCTGACTGGGTAGCTAGAAGAGTTTCGTAATAATAGATTCCCTGAGCACTATTGCCGTTACCCAGGCGGGCCATGGCTTGGTCCCGGTATTGCACCAGTAAATCGGTACCCTGGGTCAAATCGCCAGAGACCATGGCCGCATAACTCTCATAGAGTAAGGCTTGGACCTGAAGATTTGGGTTTGAATCGCTTCGACAAAATTCCGCCATGAGGCCATAGGTGGCTTGGGCCAATTCGGTGACCTGAGAATAAACTTCCTGGGAGGCCTGGCCATTATACAAAAGCGTATCGGTGAGCATCAGGTATTGGGTGGCCAAAAATTCCGATTGATCGAGTAATACCAGCTTATCGCTTAGCTCTAAGTCATGATAACTGGCCATCTCGATTTCGAGGTCTTTTAAATAGGCCTGTTCCGAGACTAGCCAAAATTCCTGGGTTTCCGGATTAAGCAGTCGTTCTTCGCTCAATTTTAGTAGGTCATTCTGGAAAATTTTCTGGACGCCATAATCCTCGATTATCTTAGGGTTACCCACGACCCATTTATCTTTAAACGTCATCCAATTTTTCCAAGAGGTATCTTGCAAGCCCTGAATCTGTTCGGCGTCGACCTCTTCGGGTGGCTCGGTGGCAACCGGGTCGAACCAATTGGATGGAATTAAAATATCATTTTTGATGGTTGGAAAGTCTGACATGACACTCACTCCCTTTTAGATAAAAATTACTGCGAAACCCCTGCAACAAGTTGGCGGATTTTTGCGGGCGAAACATGACGAGACCGCTGCCGTCGGGAAGGTAGCAACAGGACCGGTGCCTTTTCTTGTTCCCACTTCGACACCAATTCCCCAGCCGCCTCAAACATGAGTCGGTAATACACACCGAACTCCTCATTGGCCGGAAGGGCGGGCAAAATTTTTTGATAGGCTTCCTGTAAAGAGATGCGCCGAATTTGACTCAAAGAAACCATGCGATAAAAAGCCAGATGAACCATGAGTCGAGCCTCCCCCGGTAAGGGCCGGCCCAAGCTCTGGGTCAGCCGTTCATCTAAGGCCTCACAATGTTTGCTAAAAATCCCGTCGCCCCGATTTTTCATCACTCCCCCCCTTCGTGAAATGGCTGTGCGACGAAGCCCCCTGCCTCGTCCTGCCCCAATAAAATGCAAGGGTGGTGCCATAATCCATTTAATTTATAACTTATTGAAATTATTAATTATATTTTCTAAACATTGCGAAAATGGACGAGCTGGGAGGGATCATGATTGGTTAAATATGTATAAAAATGTAAAATTTTTTATAACTAACTATTAAACAATGATTTTTAAAATACCCAATTTGTGTGAATATGTAGCAAAATGAATTATCGTACGATAAAGCCTTTGGGGACAGGCGCAACCGCCATCACTTATTTGGCAGCAGACCTGCGCCGCGGCGCCAAACCGGTGGCCAAAAAAGTTTTCAACCAGAAATGGTCCCAACAATATCGCAGTCACATCGATCGTGAGTTTGGCCTGCTATCCCGCTTGAGTCACCCCTACCTAGTGCGGGTGCAAGACTTCGGCATGGAAGCAGACCGCTGTTTTCTCATCACCGATTATGTAGCGGGAAAACCTTTATTGGAACATCTGCAGGGGCGATCGGAAAACACCATCTATTGGTATTTCGCCCAATTGCTCGAGGCCCTCGATTACCTCACCTTTCGAAATGTGGTTCACTTAGACCTTAAACCCGAAAATATTATGATTGAAACGACACCGCCAGGCGGCCGGGACCCCCATCTCAAGGTGTTGGATTTTGGCTTGGCCGCCATGGCCCTTGATCCCGAGGGACCGGGTGGGGCCATTGGATCGCCGCCATTCACCGCACCCGAATTTTCCAGAAGCCGCCAATGGGATTTACGCAGTGACCTTTATTCCTTTGGTGCTTTGCTCTACCGGGCATTGAGCGGAAAAAATCCCTTTCTGGGCAAAGACCCTTTAGCAATCCTGTCACAACAATGGAACGAGTCAGCGCAACCCATTGAGCGCCATGTGCCAAATCTTTCGCCAAAAATGATCCGCTTCATCCATAGTCTGCTCGCTGCCAACCCAGACGACCGACCGGCCAGCCCCCGCAGGGCCCTAGAAGAATTTCGTCAGATCTTGGGCGGCAGTCTTGGTGAATCACCCGCTTGGCAGCTCTCCCTTTTCGACGATCCGGATCTTAATTTCCGACCAGAGGATTGCAACTCCATATTCCAAAAAATTCTGCATTCCTCCGGCATTGTGGGCACCCAAGGGCCTAAGAGTTCCGGAAAAACATTTTTATGTCGCTGGCTGCAGCGTCAACTTTGGCACGCCAAAAAAAATGTCTTATTTTTAGATGGTGCCGACCTTTTACTCACAGATTCGAAAATGGTGGGTAGCGAGGATGTAGTCCTCATCGATAATGCCAACTTAGGGCCGTGGGTAAGTTGGTTGCAACACTCCGCCGCTACCCAAGCCTTCATCACCTTGGAGGATACAGCCAAGTTACCACCGGACTTTGCCGGATATATCTTACCTTTGCGTACCCTAAAAAAACCTAGCATTGCCAATTCCATACGGGGCGTCTTTCAAGAGGCCGCATCGAAGGCCATCAACAAATTGACCGATGCCGAATCTTTTTGGCCAGGCACTCTGGTCGCCCAGGCTCAAGAAATGATCCGATCTCAGGAGTTCCTGTGGACCCAAACGGGGTGGGTCCTCAATCCCAATCCCAACCCGCAACCTGAAAATAAGGTTCGTGAAACCTTATTGGAGCTCCTGATGCAAAGTCGCATTGCATTGGACCTACCCTCTCTCGCTTCATGGATCCGTTGTAGTCAGGAGGAAACCGAGATATTTTTAGAAGAGCTAGCACAAGAACGAAAACTCATTCGTGAATGTCGGGAAGGCACCGTACTATACCGTGGCATTTCAAATCTAGAAAACAGTCCATCTACTTTGAGCCCTGATCGCCGGGATGCCATTCTTCAACAGCTGCTAAATCAAGGACGCTTTGTTGAGGGCCTGGAATTATTGGACCAAACTTTCCCCACGCCCTTAGATAATGAAACCAAGCTGCTGCGTGCCGAATATCTTGCAGGGGCCCAGCGCCTACCCGAAGCCAAGGAAATATTAACCCCAGCTTTACTCAAAGCTCTCAGCAATAAAAGTCGTACCAAGGCTCATGAACTATTGGGCAAGGTGGCCTTATTCAGCGGAAACCTTACGGAAGCCCAAGCCCAATTGGGTCTGGCCGAAACGGAATATGCAGCACAAAAAAATGAAGTCGGACAGACACGATGTTTGTTGCACCTAGGTATTTGGGCCCAACGAAGTGGAAATATTCCCGAAGCACAAAAATACTATGAACAAGTGATCGCATTGGCTGAAAATTCCGAGCCCTCCCCATTATTGGCCGGTGTGGGCAAGCTCAATCTAGGCAATTTATTTTACGACCGGGGCGAATATACCCAAGCCAAACCACTTTACGAGGCCTCGATAAAATTATTGGAAACGAGCGGCCACGGACCGGTCCTCGCACAAGCTTATCTCAATAACGCCCACCTGAATTACTATCTGGGCGATACCTTTGCTGCAGAAGCCTGTTGCCGAGAGGCCATTCGGCGGGCAATCCAACACCGCTACCCACCAACTCAAGGTTATGCCCTATTATTAATGGCGCTCCTCGACCAAAATCGCGACCAACCAGATCGACAGGGCTTGCGTCTCGCCGAGGCATTGGAAATTTTCGCGATGGCCGAGCTCAGCTTTGAGTGGGTACAGGCCAAGATCAATCAAGCTTATTACTTCGACGCCCAAGGGCAGTTGCAAGCTGCGGAGCAGGCCGCTCGTGAGGCCCTAAAGCGGGCACAAGACATTCATTCACCAGACCTAGAGGCAAAATCCCAATTGGTCTTGGGCAAGACCCTTCGTCAAAATTCCAATAAGTTAACCGAGGCCGCCGATGTTTTAAAGATCGCCTTAAACTATTTTTCCAAAGTCAAAAACGAGGAGGTGCAATGGCAAGTGGAGTTTGAATTGGGAGAAGTTGAAAGGCGAAAGGGCAATCGAGAGGCAGCGAAATTTTTATTTTCCCAATCGGAAAAAACCTTGGAATCCCTTTTGGCCAAATTACCCCCGGGTCTACAAGAAAGTTACCTAAGAGATAAAAAAATTCAGATGGTCCAGGCGGCGAAAGGAAAATTACAACAGGATAAAAAATGAATTCCTCGGAAATATCCAGCGAATCTCTGATTCGCATATTGGAAAATAATAAGCGTTTGGTGGCTTTGGGGGATCGTAAATCCATTTTGGATTTTTTACTCGATGAAACCATCAAATTAGCCAGAGCCGAACGAGGTTTCGTGATTTTCTTCTCGGGGAACGACTATTCTCTCGCCTCGGCAAGAAACTTTGATGGCGAAGCATTAAAAATGGCTCAACAGAAATTTAGCAAAACTATTTTGCAACAAATGAGGAGCAGCGGCAAAGCCCTCGTCTTACTCGATGCGATGCAGGATTCCAGACTGCAAGAGTCTAAAAGCCTACTAGATATGGCCTTGCGATCTATTCTCTGCGTGCCCATACGCCTGGGAGAGGAATGGCTGGGTGCTATTTACTTAGACAATCGTTTTCAGGCGGGTGCTTTTTCGGAAAACTCGACCCAGGTCGTTAGTCTCTTTGCCGATCAAGTGGCATTGTCCCTAAAGGCTCTACAAAATTTAGAACAATCGGAAGCCCATGCCCAGGAGTTGGAAGTCTTGCAACGTCAGTTGGCCCGTCTCAACGAAAATTTACACGATGAGGTCCAACGCACTCGACAGGAACGGGATCAGGCCATGGCCTTGTTGGATTCTGTGCCGGAACCCACACTACTTCCGGGGATCATCGGACGCTCCAAGACCTTGCGTCGTACCATAGCCACCATACGACAACTGAAAAATGCCGAACCCACGGTTTATATCCACGGCGAGTCCGGAACCGGAAAAGAATTAATGGCACGGGCCCTCCATCAAAATTCTCCCCGGGCCAAGGAACCCTTTCTCGCCATTAATTGTGCGGCTTTTTCTGAAGCCATCCTCGACAGTGAACTCTTCGGACATGTCAAAGGTGCCTTTACAGGGGCCGATCGGGATCGAACCGGTTTATTCGCCTCTGCCGATAGGGGCACCATATTCCTCGATGAGGTGGGAGATATGCCATCGGGTATGCAGGCCAAGCTACTCCGCGTTTTACAAGAAGGTGAAATTCGTCCCGTGGGCAGTAATCGAAACATTAAAGTTTCAGTTCGAATCCTAGCCGCCAGCAATCGAGACCTGAAAACACTCATGACCGCAGGAAGTTTTCGCGAAGATTTGTATTATCGCCTCAATGTAGTGCGCCTCGACCTTCCCCCCTTAAGGGAAAGGGTGGAGGATATCCCCCACCTGGCACAACATTTTATGCGGCACAACTCCCAGGGGATTCCCGAGGCCCTTTTGGCAATGGACGAAGCTGCCATGGAATATTTGATCCAATATCCCTGGCCGGGAAATATTCGAGAACTGCAAAATGAAGTGGAACGAGCCCTCATCTTAGGCAAAGGTCATATAAAGGTAAAAAATCTTTCACCCCATTTGGTAACACCTTCTACCCAAATGGATATGTCTCATGATGCCGGCATGACCGAACAGATCCAGGCCTTGGAACGGAGGTTGTTGGTACAAGCCCTAGAGACCTCCCACGGCAATAAAAAAACCGCCGCGGCTCAACTTAAAATTCCCCGAACCAAACTCTACCAACTGATCAAAAAATACCAATTGGGATATGAATTTGGACAAGTCAATTTAAGAAAGGTCAAACAGGCCTTGCGTAAGACCAAAGGCAATAAAAGCCGCGCCGCCGAGCGGCTCGGTATTTCTAGGCGCACCCTCTACGAAATCTTGAACCGGGCCTAATCCATGCTGAGTTACCACCTCATGAAACTTTACCAGCCACCTTGCCCGATAACCCATTGTGCCGTATGTTGGGGGGGCCCATGACTCGTTTCACTGATCTTAAAAAACTATTATTTTTCATTCTATTAGCCGGTTGCACTACCGGGGGGCTGGGACCTATCGCACCCATGCCTCTGGCACCCCAGGCCACCTCAGAAACCACTACAGAACCTCTATCCCAATCCGAAGGCGAGGCCGAGGGGCCCGTCGCCATTGCGGCGATCCAAGAAAATTCTTCGGGCACCACCCTGCCGGTCATTTCGTCCACCCCGGGAACTGTACTTTGTAATTTTGGAGTTTTTGTCGTTCACGTTGCTTCGCCCTCCGAATCCCCAATACAAAGCGGGGAGCTGTGTATACAGGTAGAAATTCTGGATGAAGCCACTGGAATTTACGCGGACTTAGCTTCCCAAAAATTATTCTATTGGACTGAAATATTCCTTGCTGAAGAAAACAAATGGGTTCGCACTCCGCGCTGTGGTGAAGCCGCCACCGATTGGGAGGCACATGAGCAAAAATACGAATTTCACCTTTATATGATTGCAGGAGAATCTTGGAAGCCAGGAAATTCCAGAGACGAGCAATGCCCACAATATCCCGATAAGGGCTTTGCCATCGAAGCGATCTATAAAAGTGGCGAAGAAGAACTCCATTCCCGTCGAGAAGGTCTGACGCCCGGGCATGTTCCCAATAATTTTCCAGGACATATACTTCCCGATCCCATCGAGCTACATTGGCTCCCCTACATTGACCTAGGTCATACTATCGACGCACCGAAGCTCCAAAAAACTTCGGCCATAGGAATACCACGGCCATAGTGCCCGCCCCGCTCAATATCACCGCAGGCACGGTGCAAACCATTCCGCGGCCAGTCCAGATTCAGTTATGAAAAGGAAGATTCTTGGCGGAGTTTATTGTTTCGTAAAATAATTGGCGGTATCTAAAGTTCTGGGGCGCCCGGCTGGCGAAGTAATAGGACCTCGTTGCCCACGGGTTAGTCCACTGGTGTAGAGCTTATTACCTTCGATGGAAAAAATATCGTATTGAGTGGCAACACCATTGCCGCTTTTGATCACCGAGCCATTTTGACTGAGTTGCCAAGATTGAATGCTGGAATCAATTTCATAAGCCTTGCGCGACCCCACATCAAATTGCCTACCCACTTTATAAGAGACACTGGAGTTGGCTTTCACCAACCCGGTGGGCGTGCTGCATCCTGGGTCACTGAAGTAGACCACTTTATCTTTAGAATTGCCTGCGCCGTCATAAGTAGATTTGATGGTAATGAAAACATTTGATCCCAGATTCATGCAGACAGACTTCCAGGTACCTTTCAGGGCCGCTTGAGCGGCTGCCTGGTTTTCTTGGGCTGCCAGCGATCGCATACCTGAGACCCCTAATGAGTAAGCCATCACCGCTAACAATATGGGAAAGATGAATTTTAAATTATTTTTTTCAAAACGCATCATTCACCACTACATCAATTAGCTTCGGAAATAAATAGGGAATATATCTGGTCTTAACACCTCACACCATGACCCGTACATCAATCACCAGCGTGGCTTCGCCGAATAAGATGGGAGTAAGACGATTGGCTGTCGAATGTGTTTTTAAAATTATGCAGCTAGAAATTTTTCCAATTGGGACAGACAGCCCGCCCAGCCTTCTTGATGCTTTTGAGTAGATTCCGTATCGGGAAACAATTCATGGGTCAGAGTCAGTGTGGTTTGATCTCCCGACTCTTCAAAAAGCAACGTTACCTGTGAGGCTTTTTGTTCCATGGGGCTACCTTCAAAGGCCCAGGTGTAAACTAGTTTTTCGGGAGGGGAAACTTCTAAATACTTTCCTTTAACCGTATGGGTCGTTCCTTCGGGATCGACCATCGCAATTTGATAACTTCCACCCACCCGCAAATCCACCTCCACTCGGGGAATGGAAAATCCTTCCATGGGAGCATGCCACTGGGCCAATTGTTTGGAATCGGTCCAGGCCGCAAATACCTTTTCACGGCTGACGGGAAATTTGCGAACTAAGGTCAAGCGGGTATCCTTGCTGGGTTGATCACTCATGAGGTTCTCCTTGATTCGGATGAGTCTGAATTAAAAATTTTTCTAAGGCATCAAGATTTCGTTCCCAAAAAATTCTGTACCGCTCGATCCAATTCATGGCGGCCTGCATGGGTTTCGATTGTAATTGAATAATATGCCGGCGGCCCTTGCGATGCCGCTTCACCAGGCCGGAGCGTTCCAAAATTTTTAGATGTTTCGAAATGGCTGGCAAGGAAATGGCGAAAGGATCGGCCAATTTACTCACAGTACATTCACCGTCGGCTAGGTGGGCCAATAAGGCCCGTCGGGTGGGATCCCCCAAGGCCGAAAAGGTTTGGTCTAGTTGAGTTTCATTATATTTAACCATTTGGTTAAATATAAAAGATTGGGTGAAGTGCAGTCAAGTCCGAAGTCCCAAACGCCCTGGAATTCTGATCGAACCGGGGCAAGTCATTAAAAAGTTTGACTCTTTCGCCACCGGCCCTTATTCTGGCGAAAGCGAAATAAGCTATTGGAAACAATCCTATTAAAGCATGAGGGCCCTATGAAACGGCTGCTCCTACCGGCCTTGCTGGCCTTAACCTTGACGTGGTTTACCCCACTTTCTTCCAATGCCGACGGTTACCCTGAGGAATTCCGTCCGCCGGTTAAACGCCGTGCGGCCCGTCCGGTGGTCCAGGCCCCGCCTCCGCTACCAGCTGAGCCCACTTGCGTTCCTTCTTCCCGTCAGCCTGAAGTCCGCATCACTTCCTGGAATCCCGACCAGAAAGTCTCGAAATTTTTAGGTTCCATCACCGAATGTGTCACCACCATGTGGGATGTCATTAAACTCCTACCCGGTCCCAATATTATCAATGTAGAATACCCTTCAGAAAAGGAACAATGGGGCTATTTCTGGTTGTGGAGCTATAAATTGCAAAATCCCATCGAAGACACGGTCATCCTTATGGATAATCCCGGCAAGCGCATCATGAAGGGCAAAAATCCGGTGGAACTTTTCATAGTGTTCAATGAAGACGATGTGGTCGAAAAAGTTGAAATGACCTTGATAAAAAAGAAAAATCGCGAATTCTAGGTAAAGATAGTCACCACATCTTCAAGGGGTTCCAGACTTTCCAATAAAAAATCCGGT
>JAJFLL010000240.1 GCA_021772695.1 Deltaproteobacteria bacterium | reverse complement strand
GAAAGGTCCAATCCCATTTTCTTGAAATGTTCCTGGACCGCTTGTCCGTATTTTTGGAAGTGGGTGAAGACGAAGGCAAAGACCTCTTGAGAACCGACCTTGCCGTCCTTGGCCTCTGGCGCGACCTTGGCAGCCGGTTGGCCGTTGCCGGATTTTTTCTCTTGGGGCTTGGCGAGATTGGACCCGTCGATCTCTTGATCTTTGACGCCATCCCGGTGCAGGAGATCGTAAAAGGCCTTACTGGTGGTATCAGCGCTGCTGAACGTCTTGGTCATGGGTCATCCGTACCCATCCCCGCCACTCCCAAGCGGACCAAGCCTATTGATAGGACTATCCTTAATATATATCGCCCAGTCCTACCCTCAGGGTTGCCGGGAACGTAAAAAACTTGCAACCTCAACATTTTACCTCAAATATCCTATATTTAAAGCAAGTCCTATGCCAAAAAAACCCAGCGGCCGGCATTTCAAAAAATAAAAAATAATTAACAATAACAATAAGTTATAAATGTTTACCCGCAAGGGCTAGCGATCCCTCCCCTCAAATTGAAAGCCCCAAAGCTAAAAATTATCAATTTGAGGAAGCCCGAAGATGCAGGTCTGGCCCTATTTTCCCGGTTTAGCCCCCCTGCGAAGCACCATAAAAAAAGGGCGGACCCCCCGTACCACCGTTGATAGAGTCCGCCCTGGGCAAATATTTGCCGAAAGTTTTACGCCGCTTTGGCTTTGGTATTCATCTGGGCCTGGGCCAATTGCACCACCTCAGGATCGGTGCAGGTCTCGGCCACCAGTCTTTCTAGTGCCCACGCGGTTTTCACATATTGGACGTCTTTTTCTTTTAATTTTTGGGCTTCGGCCAAGAGGGCCTTGGCTTTGATGGGATCGGAAGTGGGAGTGGAGCTATATTCTAAGAGCAGCTTGATATCTAATCCGGTTTCGCCCGACAAAAGAACTTCCAATCGTTCTTGGATGGGTTCTTCACCATCTCGCTGGGTCTGCTCAGCGGCCTCCATTAAATTTTCGGCCTCTGAGGTGCGAAGCTTTTTCTCCATATGGGCAAAGATATCTAAATCGGTAGCCCGGATTTCTTGAAAATCATCCACGGCGGTTTTGCCGGTGATGAAGGCACGGGGACCCGCGTAGACACCTTTCACCAACCACCAAGCGGCATTGCTGTAAGTGGGTTCCATTTGAGAATCGTTTTCGGCGTTAAAAATGCCATCGGCGTAGGTTTTTAGCACGGTCATGGTTCGGGTGACCTTTTCCTTTTTTTGCAAATCTTCCATGCCCGAGATGGCCTGATAGGCTTCCATAAAAGCGCCGAATTCTTGTTCCGAAGGAAATTGTTTGGCAAATTCCTTCACCAAGCTGGTGCCCTTTTCTTGTTTGGTCTTCAGGGTTTCGGTAAGTTTTTCGGCCTCATCCTTTTTACCTTCGCGCTGTAGTTTTTTGACTTGCCCATCGAGCCGTTGCAAATCGTCTTGAAGGGGGTTCACTTCCTTTAAAAAGGTCTCGACTTTTTCTTTACCCTTGGCAGCGTCTCCAGAACCGATGGCCACGAGCCCTTCCTTCCGCACTTTTACCATGCCATCAATTTGTTCGCGAATGGCATAAGCCTCAACGAAGCCGGGAGGGAGTCCGAGCAAATCCTTCATGGCCGACTGGGCTTCTTCTTGGGTTTTGGCTTCCTGCACCTTCTTCAGCATGGCCTCGACTTTTTCTTTACCCTTGGCCACGTCGCCGGCACCCAATTCCTTAAAACCTTCTTGCACGATGGTTTCGGTCAGACTGAAGGCATAGGCGCTGTTTCCAAAATTTTTATGATAAACCAAATTCATGGCCCGATGGTATTTTTGCACCTCAGGATCACTGGATTCCCCAGTAAATTTCATGATGGTCGTAAGGATCTTTCGACCTTCGATTTCAGGGGTGGTGGCAAAGGTATCTTGATACAACTTGGTATCTGGGGTCGCGCCCACCAATTGGACCATTTGCATCACCATGGGAAAGGCCTCTTTTAAAGCGGCAGCCTGCCCGGCGGAATCTTTATCGGCATAGCCCGAGAGGATCTTTCCGATAGCTTCAGAAATGTCCTTGGTGGTGCGATTGATCAATAGGCCTTGATCGAGTTCGATTTCGATTTGTGATTGGACACCGATTTTGGCCGCCTCTTGTTGACGATCAGCTGGAATCTGACCCTTCGAGCTGTTCAATGCCATTAACATGGCTTGATTGGCGACGATGCGTGCCTGACGGGTTTGCAAATCACAAGGCAGGTCATTCAAATGGATTCGATAGAGCTCTTTGGCGAGGGCCGTATAGCCTACTTGAGTAGAGACGAAGGCCAATTCTTGCAGCAGAGTTTTGTCTTGGGGATCCTGCACCAAGAAAAAGGCGTCTTTTAATTCCGTAAAGGCCTTGCCCATTTTTTCCGTGGCCTGTTTTTGAAATTTTTTCGCTGTATCGCTATCGCCTGATTGCAGGGCCTGATTGGCTTGCTGCAATAATTGTTGCCCGGCCATAAAATGTTCTTCGCCGCGTTTTTGGGCGCGCTTGCCCTTACGCTTATCGGAATCGGTCAACTCACCGCGATCTTTAAAGAAAGGATGGCCGTTGATATCCACCTTAGGTTTTAATAATTGCCGAATCTCTTTGGGGGCATCGGGCTTGAGATCCACGCCACAAACTTGATGTTTGCCGTCTTTAGCGCCGGTGACATCGATGGCGGGAATTTGGTCTACAGGTATGGTTGCGGGTACGGGTTTACGTGGTACGGATGCGGTCATGACGAACTCCTCTTCGTTATGATAAAAATAAATCTTTGCAGATCCCTCCTCAGGAAAATCTGCTTATGAGTTCGTAATTAGCGGGTCATCCCCATCAAATTTTAGCCGCTCGCACCGCTCCCAAAAAAAAGAAGACGCTCGAAGCGTGTGCTCCCAGGGTCGGAATCCAAAAAAAATCTCAGGGACTCCGAGCGTCTGCCCTAGGAGAATGCAACCAAGATGCCAAATTTTTAATATTTTTTACTTGTTGAAATAATTAGGTTTTTTGGATGAGTCCGTATCTAGTTATGCATTTTTTGCAGGACTCGAGGGGATCCTTCACACTTTGTGAATTCAATTTGCAGCCGAATTGATTCTAGAGAGTCTGTTGAGAGTCAGGACATATTGGAAGGTGAGGAGGGATTGGAGCAAAGGTCTCGACCTAGGAACTACTTTCGGCCCGCCCATCCCCCCATCAAGGGGGCCCTTTTTCCCTGTTTCGATCTAGCGAAAATCATCTTTTATTCCAAATACTTAAATTAATATGAGAAAATTCCCATTAATTCATTGATTTAATTTAATAATTTCATAATATATAAAAATATTTGTTTTTAAAATATATATCTACTTTATGAAAAAAAGAATCTCCATCATCCCGATCACCGAAAAGCTCCGCGGCTACGACTCCGAAATGGGTGGCGTCTACACCACGGCCGATCTTTACAACCTAATCGGGGAGCTGGATTTGGAGGCCAAGCGCAGGACCTTGCGCCGGCTCCTGCGAGAAGGAGTTTTGAGCCGGGTCGCCCGCGGCACTTATATGAGCAAAAACCCCGATCTCGGGGTCCTGGCCTCCGCACTGATTCCCCAGGGCTATATCTCTGCGGATAATATCTTGGCAAAAAACGGTCTCATCGGAACGGTCCCGGCGAAGCGGATGATCATCGTATCCCCGAAGCGAAAGCGGGTATACTCCACACCTTACGGAGAGATTTGGAATCTACAGATTCAAAAAAATCTTATGTTTGGGTTCACCGAAGCCAGGGGCGGTATGAAGTTAGCCGATAATGAAAAGGCCTTTTTAGATCTCCTCTATTATTTTCAAAAGGGAATGCGTTTTGTAGTCGACCCCTACGGTGGCATCGATGTTTGGAAATTAAATTCAAAGAAGCTTAAAAAATACCTCAAGAAATATAAGAATCCCAAGTTTGTCAAATTCGTGGAGAATATCTTCGATGGAACCGATCGAAAAATCAATGGCTAGGGTGATGAATTTTCTGGCCGCAAAATTCCCCAATGAGTTGGTTCTCAAAGGGGGGATGCTGCTACGAATTCTACAGAGTCCCCGTGAAACCAACGATATCGACTACGCCTGGATCCGTACTAAAAGACGAAGACTCTTCGCCAAAGATATCGAGAAAAAGTTAGAAGCACTGGAGGGTATTTTAGTAAGAG
>JAJFLL010000239.1 GCA_021772695.1 Deltaproteobacteria bacterium | reverse complement strand
TTTGAATCGGGATCGCCACTAAGTCATTTGGAGATCGATTCGGCAAAAACCGAACCGACTTTACGGATGCGACGCACGGCCTGGGTCAGAAACGGCTCGGGAAGGAATACCCCCAAAACCTCTACCGGTTTGACACTACCGGAATTCTGGCCAAAGCGGGTGACCAAATGCAGACGGTTGGGTCCGACCAAAGACAATTCTTTGATCATGGGCCTAATATCGACCGTCTGTTTTTTGTCTTTCTTGCACCGTAAGATGGGAAGCTGATGGGACCGGTTCAAGGACGCGATCTCATTCTCGAGGCGGTGGGAATTCCAGGAAGGATCTGCAATGTCTAACAACTCGATGTCGTAGGCAATTTCTTGCAGGGTTCCGTTTAGGGAGGGACTGTTCGTCGCCACCTCCCAGACTTTTTGGAATTCGATTCCCTTGGGTAGAACGGAATTCATCCGCGCCTGAAATAGCTCGGGTGCCATGGGCGAAGCCAATCCTACGTCGAGGAATTCTGCTTCACTCTCATGTCCCAGACTTAATGCAGGGCCCATGCTCATTAGCATTTGCGGATGAAAACCTTTCGAAAACCCAATAGGAATTTCCGCTCGAGCCATGGCGCGACGCAAAACCGTCATCAGATCCAAATGGCTTAAATAAGCGGCTTCTCCCAATTTGGTATATCTCACTCTAAGTTTGCATTGGGTATCTAAACTCTTTTTTTCAGGGGCTTCACCGGTGTCTAATGTTAAATGTTGAATGCCCTGATTTTTTAATTTTCTGCCCCTGGTCGAATGGGCATGGACTTCGCCGTTCTCATCGGAATACTGATAATTGACGTTGAGCACCTTGCGAAAATCACACACGCCACAATCCACGCAACGATGGGTGGAGCAATCTTCGACGAAGGCCAAGTCGTGGGCGTCTTCCCATTCTTTCCATAAAAAATCCTTTTTCATCTGCACGAAGAGGTGATCCCAGGGAAGAATTTCTTCACGACCCCGTCTTCGAGTCACATAAAAATCAGGATCCAGACCCGTCTGTTTAAAGGCTTCTTGCCACAGGGGAAAATCCAATTGTTCTTCCCACTCATCGAAGCGTGCACCCATTTCATAGGCCTTCAACAGGGTAGTGGCGAGACGGCGATCGCCCCGCGAGAATGCCCCCTCTAAATAACTCATTTCACTGTGGTGGTGTTTAAATTTCACTCCCGGCATGCGGTGCAATTCGGAGCGCAGTAAATTATGCAGGCGATGCACTGCTTCGACGCCCAATTGGGGCTCCCATTGAAAGGGAGTAAAGGGCTTGGGCACAAAGGAGGACACGGCCACATTGATGCGCACATTTCTCGAATAACGCCGCCCGATTTCATAGGCCATTCGCGCCTCTTCGACGATGCCCATCACATCGGCCTCGGTCTCGAGGGGCAAGCCACACATGTAATAAAATTTTATTAGGCGCCAACCTTCAGAAAAAACACGATCTACGGTTTGCATCAGATCGTCGCGCTCGTTGCCTTTATTGATGATGCGGCGCATGCGCGGAGTCCCCGCCTCTGGAGCTATGGTGAATCCGGTTTTTCTCACCCGCTTGATCTGTTGAATGATCTCAGGGGTCAGTGTTTCGGTACGGGTAGCCGGCAAGCTGATGGCCACACGGTCTTTCTCGTGACGATCGAAGAGTTCATTGAGTAAGGGATTCAGAGGTTGGTAATCGCCCACTGATAATGAAAGCAACGACACCTCTTCGAGACCGGTACTCTTTAAGGAATCGGCCACGATTTGTTTGACTCGATCGGGCGAACGCTGCCGTTCCGGCCGATAGATATACCCCGCCTGGCAAAAACGACAGGCCCGAACACAACCCCGCTGCACTTCCACCCCGACGCGGTCGTGAACCACCTTGACGTTGGGCACCACGGGTGCCGTGGGATACTCCGCGGCATTAAGATCGGTCACCGTGGCCTTGACCACGCCCGGAAACTCTTCATATTTGGGAACGATTTTCGAAAGGGTCCCGTCTGCTGCATAATTCATGGTGTAAAAACTAGGAACATAGACCCCAGTATGCCGGGCCATCTGCTGCAGCAAGGATTCGCGCCCCACCAGGCCAGATCGAAAGGCCTCCACATGATTGACTAAGGGAAGGATCAAGTCTTCACCATCACCCACCACAATGGCGTCAAAAAAATCAGCTAGCGGTTCCGGGTTGAAGGAACAAGTGCCCCCACCGATGACCACGGGATGCCGATTACCCCGGTCTTGCTGTTTTAAGGGAATGCCGCCCAAATCGAGAATGGCCAATATATTGGTATAAACCAATTCGTAGGGCAAGGTGATGCCAATGACATCAAAGGCATGCACGGGGGTTCGGGACTCTAAAGAGAATAGGGGCAAATGGTGCCGCCGCAAACTGGCTTCCATATCGGTCCAAGGTGCATAGACCCGTTCCGCCCAGATATGGGGTTGGTCATTTAATATTTTATAAAGAATCTTCAGGCCCACATGGCTTTCACCAATTTCATAGGCGTCGGGGAACACCAGAGCCACTCGAATCTTGACCTTGGCTGGATCCTTCACCACGCTATTGACCTCGTTCCCCAAATATCTCGCAGGTTTTTCCACACCTTGGAGCAAGCGGGTGATTTGGTCAGGATGAAGGGGTGCGACGGTCATAGCGGCGTAGGTTTACTCTATGGTGCCCTTGGGGTCAAATGATGGCGAGGCCCTGGCAATATCATCAGCATAATCAAGGGGTTGAGTCCTGAGCTTCATATCGGTGCTAAGTAATTTGCTAACTCAATAATTAAAACCCAGAGTGGTCCCCAAAATTTGGTTTTGGATCCACCCGTTCCTTTGTTTGACGGATTGCAAGCGGTAATAGAGGGAAAATTGGATGTGGTCGTCTAAAAAGCCAAAGGCATTGCCCACTGTCACTCGGTTTTGATTGAAGCCCATATTCTGGGGCTCAACGAAAAACTCGTCTTGGATGAAAGGTTGGAAGGAGACCGGTCGGGTGGCAAAGCGATGGGCCAGGGTGGTCATGTTTCGGTAGAGGAAACGCACATCATTGGAGAGAAAACGGGCGGTAAAGCGATTCCGGTTGGAAAGGTGAATGGCCTTAAATGGCGCGGTAAAAACCATTTCGGAAATAACCCGGTTTTCCCAGGGACTGCCGGGGGCTCGTTGCACGCGGTAGAGGGGCCCCAAGGAAAACCAATCGAAGAGCCGATAATGAAAACCCACGGTGTTAATAAAAATAAGATAGTTAGTGACGTCCTGATTGAAACGATTGTCGATGGTCCCCATGAGAGTGAATTTACTTTCGGGAACCTTGATGGAATAACTGAGGGTGGTCCAGAGCTGAAAATCGCTGGTACGGGCCGGCGACGGGATCAGGGCAAACCATAACACCAAAACTGAGATTAGGGCCCGGGCCCCGCAATGGAAATACAACCGCATGTCACTTCATTAGCAATTATTGGCCTATTTATCGCCAAAAAATTACCATCACCGGAAAACAAAAACGAAATTAAGAGATAAAAATTTCAGATAAGGTGTCAGGAAACCGTACTATTGCCATCACTTATTTTCGCTTGGCCCAAAAACCGGGCCGATTTTTTCTCACTTTGGAATGGTGCGACCATATAAAGGATCATGGCTGTCCCAGCGGTGTAATCAGGATCTACCCATACCCGGCCCTGGTAGCTTTCTACGATTTTT
The DNA here is from genome assembly GCA_021772695.1 of Deltaproteobacteria bacterium. Lineage (GTDB taxonomy): Bacteria > UBA10199 > UBA10199 > DSSB01 > DSSB01 > JAJFLL01. The sequence continues at coordinate 40 of JAJFLL010000239.1, read as the reverse complement.
TTGACAATGGCCAATCCCATGCCCGTGCCTGGAGCATGAG
>JAJFLL010000238.1 GCA_021772695.1 Deltaproteobacteria bacterium | reverse complement strand
TTAGCAAAGCATATTCCATTTAACCGACGGTTGTTTTTACCCGGTTGCGACGGCTCAAGGCGGGAAAGATCCCGGCCAAGATAAACAGCGCTATCCATGCGGCTTCCAGAGGCTGCGAAGCGTCCGTTAAGGAACAGCCGCTGCCACTCATGGCCACGAGGTTTTGAGAATTAAAATCTGGATCAGTGGTCACCGCAGCTTCGGTCCCCTGCGCCACGAAGACCTTATCGTTGGGATTGGCGGAACCCTCGGGGGTCGTCCCTGTATCGACACTACCGCGGTCGATCTCACCGGGATCAACGGGTTCATAATCGCCTCGTCCCCGGGGCAGTGGGCCTTCACCGATTTCTCCTTCACCGAAGGGCCGTGGGCTATCATCCAGAGAGCCTTCACCAATGGGCGGAGTCTCGGTACCGGTTGAACCTTCGCCCACCGGCGGGTCACATTCGGGACAGTCTTCACCGGGGGTGGGGTCGTATTGTACGGTTCCTGGACTGTAGATGGCGTTGTTTGCCAAAGCCACAGTGGGCTCTTCACGCATCGGGGCCATTTCGCCATAGGCTTGGGACATGACTACCGGTGCCTGCGCGGCGCCTTCTTTCTTTACAGAAATCGTATAATTATTATTTTCTGTCCGAACTCCGCGGTAACCAATATTACAAACCGCAAGCAATTCCGTGCCCTCTGCAATCAAACCACTGATGGAAATGGTGGCATAACCGTTTGCCACTTGACGGACACCCTCACTATCAAAGTTGATAGAAGCATTGGGAAAATTGACGGTGAAGGTTTCACCGGCTTGGATGCGGGCCATGTCGAGAAGTCCACCGGCGGCAAATAATTCTCCGGGCACTAGGCATTTGGCATAGGGTCGGTTTGGATAAAATTGCAGCAATTTGACGCTGTTCAAGTCTTGAAGTTGATTGATGGGGATAGTCACTTGGGACCCGACTTGCTGGGACTCTTCAGTAGGTTGGGCATGCAGACTGGGTAGGGAAATAAAAAAACTGAAGATTAAAATACTCAGTAGGAAAGGCGTAAGCCCTTGGAACCTTAACATAGCGATCTCCTTCATCCTTGGTGCCCAATTGTTGGATTATTAATATATATGAGCAAACCAGGTGCCAAAAGGCGGAAAAAATCATCTTATTGAAATAATTGAAGAAATTTCTTATTTTCTCCCCGGTGTCTCAAGCGCTTGGTGAAAATTCCCCCCAATTTTCGGCTGGTTTCCCCTATGGAAGAACTAGACCCCCCAATCCATTAAATTTCGTAATCGGCTACCGTGAGCCTTTGGATCTGCCGCCCCTCCCGCAGATTCACATAACTGAGTTCCTCGATCTGAAAAGAAACCCGATGGCCTTCATGGAGCCGTTCCCGATGGTAGATATATTGAGGGATGACCGCAGAAAAGCGGCTGCCGTTTTCGGCCATGATGTCTAACTTCATATTGATACCCAAAAAGGACGTTCGTAAAATCGTGCCCTCTAAGGCGTAGGTCTTGGGATCCCGAGAAACATAAATATCTTGCGGACGAAAAAAGACTCGAATTTCGTCACCATTCTGAAATCCGTTCATGCCATTCAAGTTGAAGGTATAGGGGCCCATGGGAACTTTATCTTTCTGTACCATGCCCGATAAAATATTCATGGATCCGATAAAATGCGCCACGAATTCGGTAGCCGGGTGGTTATAGATTTCTTCGGGAGTACCCGCTTGTTCGACATGACCTTCATTGATCACCAAAATTTTATCACAGATCTCCAAGGCCTCTTCTTGATCGTGGGTCACGAATATAGAGGTGATGTGCATTTCGTCGTGCAGTCGTCGCAACCATTCGCGAAGTTCCGCCCTAATCTTGGCATCGATGGCACCGAAGGGCTCATCTAGTAATAAGACTTTGGGTTCGTGCGCCAAAGCCCGAGCCAAGGCCACCCGCTGCATTTGCCCTCCGGAAAGTTGATGAGGAAATCGATCGGCCAATCCCTGAAGGCCCAATCGATCTAAAAGTTCGTGCACTCGCTTTTTAATTTTACTCGGCGCCATTTTATGGAGTTCCAGACCGAAGGCGACGTTCTCGAATACACTCATCTGTTTAAACAAGGCGTAATTTTGAAAGACAAATCCGACGCCACGTTTTTGAGTCGGCAGCCGGGTGACATTTTCTCCGTTCAAATAAATCTCACCGCTATCAGGGGCCTCTAAACCCGCAATCATGCGAAGAATGGTGGATTTTCCCGATCCACTGGGCCCAAGCAAGGCTACCAAAGAACCTTCATCAACCTTGAAGCTCACCGCTTTGACGGCCTGAATAGTATCGGCCGAGGTAAATTCCTTACTTATATTTTCAAGGACTACGCCCATAATTATTTTTTGATCAAACCTTGCGTCGTTTTTTCAACATTTCCATAGCAAATAACAAGATAAAAGCGATGGCAATCAAGATGAGAGAAGCTCCATAGGCCCCCGCATACAATCGCTCCTCCATGGCTCGAAACACGAATATGGTGGCGGTCTCGGTGGCACCGGCGATTCCCGCGCCAACCACTAGCACGGCACCGAATTCACCCAGGGCCCGAGCAAAGGTCAAAGACATGCCATAGAGCATGCCCCACCGTATATTGGGCAAGGTGATCCGCCAAAAGACCACCCAGGGAGATGCGCCCAAAGTGCGTGCTGCCTCTTCCTGCTCAGTCCCCACCTCTTTTAATAAGGGAATCAATTCGCGCACCATGAAGGGAAAGGTGACAAAAAGAGTTACCAAAATCATTCCTGGAATGGAAAATACCCAGCGAATTCCCGTGAAGGCATTGATTCCTTCCAACCATCCGCCACGACCGAATAACAAGATGAACATATAACCCACCACCACCGCGGAAAGGGCGAAAGGTAAGTCGAGCAGGCCATTAACCAAACTCTTGCCCCGAAAATTTTGCCGCACCATGACCAAGGCCAATAGGGTGCCAAAAATCGTATTAAAGAGGACAGCCAGGAAACACAGCAATAGCGTTAGGCCAAAGGCGTGAAAGACATCGTAATTCAATAATTGTTCGGTGAGTTTGGCAGTGCCCAATTCAAAGATGCTTTGCAATAAAGTCAAAAGGGGTAGGCCCAATAGCCATGCCAAATACAAGACCACCGTGGATATCAAAGAATATTTGATCAACGGTCGTTGGCCGTGCCGGGGATTAACGAGGGCCATGAGAGCCTCCCCGTTTGCGCTGTAAGTAATCAACTACCAATACCAAAGTAAAAGACAAAACCAGCAGGACCACACTCATGGCACTGGCGCCGAGACGGTTTTCCGATTCGATTTCTCCCCAGACGTAAACTGCCGCCGTTTGAGAAAGCAGTGGCAAGTTTCCTGCCACGATGACGACTGCACCGAATTCGCCTAAGGCCCTGGCAAAACTGAGCAACATTCCACTTAATATGGCGGGACGAATACTGGGTAAGACTACCTGACGAAAGGTTCGCCACGGACTCGCACCAAGGGTGGCCGCTGCTTCTTCCTGAGAATAATCCAATTCTTCGAGTACCGGCTGGACACTGCGCACCACCACCGGAAAATTGATAAAGAGCAGGGCTACAATGATGGCAGGAGGTGCAAAGAGAATCTGCCAATGCAGGGTCCCCGTAAAAAATTCTCCGAGCAAACCCTCAGGTCCATAAAGGATAACGAGCATGACCCCGGTCACCAAACTGGGGATGGCAAAGGGTAAGTCGACAAGCGTGTTGAGGAGGGACTTCCCGAAAAATTCATAGCGCACCAAAACGTAGGCCGTCAGGGTTCCCGTCACTCCATTGATCAACGCCATCACCGCCGAGGTCCACAGGGTCAGCTTCAAGGCGGCCCAGGCGCTGGGACGGAAAATATTGCTAAAGAAGACCTGCGAGCCTTCCCGAAAGGCATCGTAACAAATGGCCACCAATGGAATCACCACGAGAAAGGCCAGATAACTTAGCGCCATGACGCGCAGGCTTTTTCCGGTAAGATCCCAAGTGGCGAATCTGGGTCGCGAGTTTGTGGTTACTGATTTCATAGTTTGATAATCAAGGTTGGCGATGTGCGGCTTCGCTGGCCTCAACAAATATTCCGTTTTCTCCAAAGAATTGGGAGTTCACTTTATCCCATCCCCCAAAAAAACCTATGTTAAAGAGATCGGCCACCTTGGGAAATGCCGCGGCGAATTTTATTTTCACTTCAGGAAGCACCGGCCGAAACCCGTGTTTCGCAAAGATACCTTGTGCCTCCGGGCCCA
>JAJFLL010000237.1 GCA_021772695.1 Deltaproteobacteria bacterium | reverse complement strand
TTGCCCTCAACCTCGAAGTCCATACCGTTCTTTAGGTCGGGCACAGATTTTAACTCGGTGGCCAAAACCTCTTTGGCAATATAGTCGTGATGCTTTTCAATGGCCTGTACCAACTCGAGGGCCCCGACAAAATGTACGCTGATGCGATCGGCCACATGGTACTTGAGTTCTTTGCGGTACTTTTGAATGCGGTTCACCACCTCACGGGCCAGGCCTTCCGAAATCAAGGCGGCATCGAGCTCGCAGTCGAGGTCAATGGTGATGAGTCGATTCGAGAGGGCATTGTGCCCGGGCAAGGTTTCCCGAAAAATTAAGATGTCTTCTAAGGTAAAGTGCTTACCTTCTAAGTGCAAATTTCCCGTGGACTCCAACTGGTCAAGCTCCTCATGGTCGAGATTTTCGATGCGCTGTTTAAATAGCTTGAAGTCTTTGCCCAAGCGTTTGCCCAAGACCGGAGCATTGGGCTTCGCAAAGAGTTTGATAAAGGCGCCTTCATCTTCAGAATAGGTGATGGTCTTCACATTGAGTTCGATCTTGATGAAGTCCTCAAGTTTTTTGAGCTGGGCCAATACCTCGGGATCTTTATGAATGACCGTAAGATTTTTGAGCGGAATCTTCACCTTAATCTTGGCTTGATTGCGTTTTTGTCGCCCCAACAGGATCACCTGCTGCATACGATCCACGGCGTCTTCTAAAGTCTCGTCGATGAATTTGGTATCGGACTCGGGGTACGAGCATAGGTGCACCGAGGCCTCGGCCATGCCACCCATTTTTTTCATCTGTAAAAAGAGGTGTTCTGACAAAAAAGGCGCGAAGGGGGCCATCAATCGGTTCAAACTATGCACTGTGGTATAAAGGGTGGCATAGGCAGCCTGCTTGTCGGGCCCCAGACCATCAGCCCAAAAGCGGCGGCGATTGAGGCGGATATACCAGTTGGTCAAATCTTCGATGAAATGAAATAAGGCGGGAATCACATTAAAGAGCCGGTAGGCCTGCATTTCCCGGTTCACTTCGGCGATCAAACTCTGTTTGCGGGAGAGGATCCAACGGTCGAGGATGTTGTCGCCTGCTAGCAAATGCTTTTCAGGATCCCAACCATCCACCTCGGCGTAGGTGTGGAAGAACTTGAAGGCGTTATACCAAGGCAATAAGGTGCGACGGACCATGTCCTTGACCCCATCATCACTGAAACGCAGTTCTTCCGCCTTCACCACTCCAGAGTTGATCATATAAAGGCGCAGCGCATCGGCACCGAATTTTTCCATGAGCAAGTCTGGTTCGGTATAATTCTTGAGACGCTTGCTCATCTTTTTACCGTCTTCGGAACTGACGATGCCGTTGACGATGACGTTTTTAAAGGCGGGTTTTTGAAACAGGGCGGTGGCCAAGACCGTCAGGGTGTAAAACCAACCTCGCGTCTGATCGAGTCCCTCGGCAATAAACTCGGCAGGAAACCCTTGCTTAAAGACCTCTTCGTTTTCAAAAGGAAAATGCAATTGGGCATAGGGCATGGACCCCGACTCGAACCAACAATCCAAGACTTCGGGAATACGGCGATAGGTGCCTGACTCGCCCTCACGGCTAAAGGTGAGGGGATCCACCGCCTCCCGGTGCAGGTCTTTAATCTTCTTGCCGGTCGCTTTTCCCAATTCGGCAACGGAACCGAAACAGATAAATTGTTTCGATTCCTCATTGAACCAGATGGGCAGCGGGGTGCCCCAGAAACGATTGCGGGAGATGGCCCAATCCCGGGCCCCTTCCAACCACTTGCCGAAACGGCCCTCTTTGATGTGACCGGGTACCCAATGAATCTGGTCATTGGATTTCAGTAAGTCGGCTTTTAAAGACTCCACATTGACATACCAAGTGGGAATGGCCTTATAGATAAGCGGAGTATCGGAACGCCAACAATAGGGATAGGCATGCATGATGGTGTCGTGGGCGTACAGCAGGTGACGACCCTTCAGGTCCTTGATGATTTCTTTGTCGGCATCTTTCACGTATTGCCCGGCAAAACCCTGCACCTCTGTGGTGAAACGCCCCGCATCATCCACGGGACACACCAAAAAGTTTAGTTGGTTTTCGTAAAAGACCCGGTTGTCATCTTCCCCAAAGGCCGGCGCCAAATGGACCACACCGGTTCCCGTCTCGGTAGTGACGTAATCATCATTGAAGATCTGAAAGGCCCCTTGGTCAGCGTATTCTTTAAAATAAGGGAAGAGTGGTTCGTATTTTTGTCCAAGGTAAGCTTTACCCAAGGCCGTGCCCAATACCTCCAATTCATGACGCTTCTGGTAATCGGCCAAGCGTTCTTCGGCTAAAATCAGTGTGCGACCGGAGTCTACGTCCTTGACCTTCACGTAAGTGAGGTCGGCCTTCATGCACAGTCCCAAGTTTGAGGGCAAGGTCCATGGAGTGGTGGTCCAAGCGGCCACATAGGCGTCTTCGTTCACCAACTTGAACAAAACGGTAATGGCCGGATCTTGAACATCATGATAATTTTGTCCCGCTTCAAAATTAGAAAGCACCGTACCCAAGGCGGTCGAGAAGGGCACCACCTTGACGCCCTGATAGATGAGTTGCTTTTCCCAAAGTTGTTTGAAGACCCACCACACCGACTCCATGAAACTTAGGTCCATGGTTTTATAATCGTGATCGAAGTCCACCCAGCGACCGATGCGGGTAATGGTCTTGCGCCATTGAAGGGTGTAGCGTTGCACGATGCCACGACACTCGTCGTTGTAGGCCTTGACCCCTAACTTGGCCACGGCGTCTTGAGCGCTCATGCCCAGCTTTTTGTCGATCTCGTATTCGATGGGGAGGCCGTGACAATCCCACCCAAAGCGCCGTTCCACGTAATGGCCCTTCATGGTGAAATACCGGGGCACGATATCTTTTAGGGTGGAACCTACCAAGTGTCCGAAATGGGGCAGCCCGGTGGCGAAGGGCGGGCCATCGTAAAAAATATAGGGCGGACCTCCACGGGTGGCCTCGAGAGATTTTTCGAAAATTTTTTCATTTTCCCAAAAGCGCAGCACCTCATGTTCCGCCTCGGGAAAGGAAAAGTTTTCGTGGTCTTTGGATTCAGTACTCATAGACAATTACCTGCTGCAAGCACCGTACATGACCAGTTTTGCACTATATTTCAATATTTTCCTTATTCCTTGGTGGGATGGGGTTGGGGCCGTAAAATAGATGCATGGATTGGCTCCCTTCGCAAATGGATCTGCAGGTCAGTTGGGAGGGAGCCTTGCTACGATTGGGAATGGCCTTGGCCTTGGGTGCCTTGATCGGCTGGGAGCGCGAGGCCCGCAATAAACCCGCAGGTCTCAAGACCCTGGCCTTAGTGGCCTTGGGCTCGGCCACTTTTACTTTGATCACTTTAGAGCTGTTTCACGCCATCCTTGCGGCCAACCCCAGAAGTAATTCGGATCCGCTGCGTTTGGTCCAAGGCATCATCGGTGGTATTGGCTTTCTCGGTGCCGGGGCCATAATTCAATCGCGAGGGTCCGTGCAAGGGGTCACTACCGCAGCAAGCATTTGGGTGACGGGGGCCATCGGCATCGCATGCGGCGGTGGGCATTACTTCCTCGCCCTTCTGGCATGGGTGTTAACCTTGCTGGTGCTATTACCGCTGAAATTTGTCGAAAGGAAGATGGTCCGAAATAATCATCATGAAAACGGAAGACAAAACTCTACTTCGCAGCAAGATTGAAAGCACCATCGTGCAATTAGAAGCGGACCTACCCCTGCTGGCCGAGCAGGCCAAACCGGTGGCCCCCGACAATGCCATCGGCCGATTGACCCGCATGGAAGCCATCAGCAGTCGAGGCATTGCAGAGGCCAATCTGAGAAATGCAAAAAATCGCCTATCCCGTCTCAAGGTCATGTTGACCAAGATCGAGGAGGATGAATTCGGACATTGCCGGCAATGCGACGATCCCATACCCCTAGGCCGATTATTGGCCGTACCCGGTGAGGACCTTTGTATCGAATGTGCTGAATAATTCTATCAGGGGTCCCAATGCCGCACTGCACCAAAATGCCTGATATTTCTTAGATTTTCGCCTTGATCCCCTCCACAACTTCCCCTAGGGCTCACCGATAAATTCTTATCGGGGGCACTCACCTGTAGGAGTGATGTGTCACGCCCATGAGTCCCCCCATCCCCCAAATCTGTCTCAGTTGCCATGGCCTGCCTGAAACTCCACCCAATTTCCAAGACTTACAGCACTTAGCCCAAGAGCAAGGCCCAGAACCCTTAAGCGCCGAGGACTGCCGGTTTCAGGACCGATGGAGCCGTGGTCCCCAGGCCTTCACCCGCACCCCGCCGGAAGCTCCCATTCCCCCTTGGTGGGTGCGCGGCAACTATGAGTCCCTACACGAACGTACCCTGCCCTTTCGTATGGACCTAGACCAAGCCAGTTTGCACCTCTACCTACGACCCTATTCCAGCGATGAGGTCCCTTTGGAAAATTTATTGGGGGACGCGGCGCCCGATCCCTATTGGTTTGGGATAGGCGCGGGTACCGATACGACCATTGAGGTCTTCCTCAATATTCGGGATGGGGACATTCAGTTGCACGACCAAACGGTGCTACAGACCAACGATTTGCTACTCGACGGTCCCGGCACCTGGAACGTGGCCGACCCGCAGTTGCGGGTGGATGATGAGGGCATGGTCCATCTCGAATTCGACATCCCCTATGAATGGTGGAACGACGGTCATCACGATGTGATTTTGCAGGAGGATATCCCCTCCCAATTTCTCGGATGGTTCCACAGCCTGGGAGAATGGTGGGGGATTCCCGGATTCACCCCGAGTCAAAGCTACCCGCCTCTCATGGAATCCCTTCAATTTGAGGCCGTATTGGAAGGCCTGGCCGAATACCTGCAAAATCGGGAGACCCCGGAATCGGAGGAGACGCCGTTGCTCCCTCGATTGCTGAGACATTTGCGCCCCGACTCGCAATTGCAATCCGGCTTGGTGGTGTTGAATGACCTATTTTGGCCCGGGGTCATCGACCTGGGACCATCTCAAATGGATTTAACGGTCCAAACTACTGAGCATGGATCGCTGGAATATAGCTTAAACCAATTTCATGTGAATCTAGATCCCATGGGCTACGGACCGGGGGCCGAGGCGGGTACCCCCGCCGTCACGGTAGACGGCGGGTTCCTGACCTTGACACGGGGCCAAAGCATAACGGGAACCTTTGATCCTCAATCCCGCAGTTTAGCAATCCATGCGCCCCTGGAATTTGAAGTGGACCTCACCTTGCCCCAATTGGGGCCCGTGCGTTTTTCCGGAAACCTCGAGGTCACCACCGAGGTGATCTTTACCCCGGAGGGTCCTAACCTGGTGCCCGGTACCACTCATGTTCACTTAAGCGAAGGTGAAGTGGAATTGCTAGGCGAGCCGAGTGGCACCGCCGCCACCGTGATGAATACCTTGGGTCCAGCTCCCGAGGGCTTGCCATTGATTCGACATTTGGAATGTGA
>JAJFLL010000236.1 GCA_021772695.1 Deltaproteobacteria bacterium | reverse complement strand
AAATTCGCATGATTTGGGGCCTCCCTCTTGGGTGTGGGCCGGGCCTCTGCCGGTCGCTTGGCCACGCGAGATCCCTCATTGGTGGCGGGCCTTTGTACCGCCCCCCCTGCCGGACGATCTTGCCTTGGGGTGTTAGCGCGATCGACTTGTCCCGCTTGCCGGTTGGCCATGCGATCTTCGACACCCGCCGGCTTATTGGAGTTTTTCCAATTCCCAGCCTCATTGCGTTGCCATTGGCCGTCATTTTCTCGGCGATACACATTGCCATTTTTGTCGGCAAAGACATTATTGGAAAGATCTCTGGAAGGCCTGGAAGATTCGCGACCCGCTAAGGCACCGCCACCACCAAGTTTTGCCATCCTTTGGTTGTCTATTTGGGTCAGGCGGTTTTGGTTTACGTTGCGATTGATATTTTTTTGGCGATCGTAAAGGTTGTTTTGATTAAACTCACGATTGACATTGACCTGCCCGATATTGACATTATTAACATTTACATTTCGATAGCCACCGACGCCCCAATACCCGTTGCCCCCATAATACCCGCTGGGACGATACCACGCGCCCCCATGGGGACCTCGATAACCCCATCCACCCGTATAGGGATTGTAATAGGCGCGGGAACCATAGCTCCACGGGCGGGGGTAATAAGTAGACCCATACCACGGTCGATAATAGTACCCCGTGCCGTAGGAAAGCGCAGCGCCCATGGCCGTACCCAAAATAAAGGACCCGAGGTAACCGGCGGTATAACCGGTGGTCACCGTATTATTTTCAGGGTCGGTTTCGTAGATGTAGACATACTTGGTGTTGTAATTGGGATTCTCCGGTGGAATCTGAGCCACGTCCTTCGGTCGTTTCTCAGCAACTTGATAGGGCCCTTCAGGTTTATCGGCCACGTACCAAACCCCTTGGTCCACCGCGTAATATTTACCGTCTTCTTTGATAATTTGATCGGGGGTATTCACCGCATAATCCATGGAGGTGCCCGATACCTTTTCAAACTTAGGGGATCCGTCATAGGTGGGGGTAAACTTCGCCACGGATCGATCGATGACCGCCGTCTGAGGAATCTGCGCATCCATGACGGCATCTTGCGCTTCATCGGTCCCGGGAATACTAGCCAAAATTCCCGTTACATGAAAATCCGCTGGGATCTTGCGAAAGTCATTGGGAAGCTGATCCGGATTCACATAGGTCCAAGGGCCTCGCATTGCCTCGGCACCGGGCATGGCGACATCTGTTTTAGGAGCGGGTTTCAGTGCGGCCACCATATCACTCCACAGGGTTTGGGCTGAAGAAGAAGGTTCTGCGACGGCGAGACTGGAGGAAAACCACCGCCCGGAGAACATGACATACAAGGTCTCAGAGGATTGTTGAAAAAAGACTGCACTCGAGGTGTTCGACATATAATTGAGATCCGTATCAGCTATGCCGGACCATTCGGGCGGCCCTTGACTGACGATCAGCTCAGAGGGTTCCGTCACCACCATGATTTTCTCAGTTCCTGAGACGGTGGATTCGGGCGCGGTCGTATTCGGTGCCGATGCCAATTTACTTACGGCCTCTGGCACCTGATTATTCAACTTCCACTCCCCTTTCAGATCTGAGGAGGCGTACCATTGAGCACCGCCTTTGATAAAATAGAGCTTGGCTGTCGGATCAAAATAAATTTGAAAGGGCGTGTTGACGATCTCTTGCACCTCGGAGTTGGCGACGTCCTTTATGATAGGTTTCCCATCGATCGAGACAAGAGTAGCAGGCACCTCAGAATAAATAATATTGGGCGGCTGGGTATTGGGCTGACTAGTCGCCTCTTGCTCCTTTTTGGCCAATTCCAAGGTCGTCAGCAGTCGATCTAAAGACCCTTTCATCTTCCATGCGGTCATGCCCTTGCTAACAACCTCGATAAACTTTTGTTCTTGCTCTGGAGTAGCATCGGGGAATTTGACTCGGGTCACCTTGACTTCTTGAGCGGCAACGGTACGGTTTTCACGATCGGTTGTCAGGGTGGCGTCGTACCATGCCGCACCGTACACCGGTTCTGGATTATCTTTCATCGTAACGGAAACCGCCGATCGAGCTGTCAAATGATTGTCTTTAAAAGTTTCTGGCTGGGGTTGATAAATGACAATCAAGGCCTTGGGAAGATTGATCTCCCGAGGCCATTCGTTTTCTTGGGCTTGTAGGGTAGATCCGAGGCAAAGAATCAATAGCAAAGCCCACGAACCGATTAAATATTTAGATCGTAAAGATTTTTTCATAACTCTCTCGTCTTTTTAGCCTGGTAGAAAATTTGGCTGGTCGATGGCCCCGCGGAACAGCTTCGATCTGCACCATAGCTAAATAGATTTTTAAGGTTGGGTAGGATTTCTCATTCAGTAGGTTTTCAGCTTATTTAATGCGTTCTCGGTGAAGTCATTCGGGAAATTATAGTTTCTACCCCTCCATGTGGCAAAGAAAATGAAAGTTATTTTACACCTGCATTTTGCCCATGATTTAGCGCTTCTTAGAAACCTGCTCTATTTTTTACGGACCTACTCCCACACGGTTTGCGTGGTTTACCACCTACTCTTCGCAGCGGTGGTCTTTGATACGTGGTTTCTGAAATGTTAGCCCTTCGTCTTGAAGGGTTCGTGGAACATACCGCGTTTGTTTTTTCCCAGCCTTGGTCATTAAAAATTTAATGATTTCAATACTATTACAACCGTCAATTTCCGATACCGTTTAGGGATAATCGGCACTATAATCGTCTAATGAGGAGTCATTCCGGGTTTGGGGCCATTGGGGCAAAAACTAGTTCTCAACCGAAAAAAATCAGGGACGAGGATCTCGGTCGTCTGATCCAATCGTCCAAACTCGCCCTCCTGGGGCAAATGGCTGCGGGAATCGCCCACGAAATTAGAACCCCCTTGGCCGTCCTCCGTCTGGAGTGCGAAGAGATCCTTCGGAAGATTGACTCCCTCCCGGACGAGTACCGCCTCACCTGCTCCGGGCATCGCGACACCGTGGTCAGGAACATCGACCGACTCTCCTCCATCGTCGATCAGATCCACACCATGTCCGCCCATTCCGACATGGGTTTTTGCCGCTTGAATCTCCACGAGGTTCTAATGGAGGTGGAAAAATGGGCGAGAAAATTAATCGACTCCGAAAAAGTACGCCTGCTCATTGAATCCGGCGCCTCCGACCCCGTATTCTTTGGAAATACCACCCAGGTGGAGCAAATCTTTCTAAACCTCATTCACAATGCTTCGGAAGCCATCCTGGCTTCGAATCGGGGTTCTTACGTCTGCATCCGCACCTTTTCCAAAAATGGTATGATCGGAATCGACGTAGAAGACGACGGCCCGGGCATCGAGGCAGAACAAATTTCACAGATCTTTGACCCCTTTTACACCACGAAGCGGGAGGACCAGGGGATCGGTCTCGGGCTCTCCATCGTCGCCCGCGTCATCAAAACTCACGGAGGAAAGATTGATGTCGAATCGAAGCCAGGAAAAGGCACCTCTTTTCACATTTGTCTTCCCCATGACCGCAGACAAAATGGGAGGGAAACAATAATATGATCCGCATCCTCATCGCCGAGGACACCGAGGACCTTCGAAATGCCATTGTCAGGGTATTGAAACGTCGCGGCTTCGAAACCATTGCCGTCGGCGACGGAGATAGTGCGGTCGCGAAGATTCGCTGCGAAAACTTCGACCTGGCTCTGTTGGATATCCGGATGCCGGGTCGCAACGGTCTTGAGGTTCTTGAAGAAATCAGGGCATTGAGCCCGTCCACTCGAGTGATCCTGATGACCGCCTATTTCGTCCTGTTCGCGTTGCTGGGCGTCTGGCACAACGCACTGCGACGACTGCCGGCGCGACCGGGGGATCTGTTCCTGATGCTGGCTACTCCGATCGTGTACTTCGTCGCGCTGTATGCCGTGACCAAGGATCAGTACGAAGCCTGGCATGGACTGATGGCGGTCGGACTGGCCGCTGTTTACGTCGCGCTCGGATCGCTGCACCTCGC